>JBEIFE010000027.1:0-10748 GCA_040382575.1 Candidatus Sericytochromatia bacterium | reverse complement strand
GCCCGCATGCTCGAGGCGAATCTCCTGGTCCTGGACACCCTCAAGGACCACCATCCCCTCCTGGAGCCCGGCTTCGATCTCATCCTGGGCAATCCTCCGTATGGCGCAGACGTACCAGAAGACGACCGCCGCTTCTTCCAGCGCCACTACGCTCTCGGTCGAGGGCGTTCGGAGACGACGGCCCTCTTCCTGGAACGCTCGGTACGGCTCCTCCGGAGCGGGGGCAACCTGGCGATGGTGGTGCCCCACGGTGTCACCCGGACGGGTGGGTATGCGGCCACCCGGCGGCTGCTCGTCGAGACCCTGTCTCCTCGCGCCCTCCTGGACTGTGGGGCCATCTTTCCGGGGGTGAATCTCGAGGCGATCGCCTTCGTCTGCCAGAAGCCCCGATCCTCGACCCGGGGGGGGTTGCCCTGGGCACCAGGCCAGCAGGCCCTGGTTCGCCTCGACAGCCTCCGCGAGGGAAACCTGTCTCCCGTGGGAACCCAGACCGCCGACTTCTACCCCGGTCGACCGACGATGCCGATGTACGTGGTCCACCCGCACGGCGGATGGGTCGAGCGACTGGAACGTCGCGCAGGCCCGCTCCAGGAACTCGCCCAGCTACGGCGAGGAGCCGGGATCAGCGGTCGCGAACCGGCTCTTGGACGCCGAGCGGTGGGCACGCCGGTGGTCCGCGGACGGGATGTGACCCGCTACGGGGCGATGCGAGGCCTTCCCCGCCTGCACCCGCACGCTTTCCTTCGCGAGCGCCTGCAACGTGAAACGCTCGCCGAGGGCCGCGTCGGCTACCAGAACATCGCCAGCTCCGTGGTCGCCACGTGGTTTCCTGCCGGCGTCTTGCCCCTCGATACCGTGAACGTGGTCATCCCGCGAGAAGAAATCGATCCGCTTTACCTGCTCGGCGTTCTGGGCTCCCGACTGACGGATGCGTACTTCCAGTCCGTGCTGGCCAATCGCGCACGCCTGACCCTTCACCTGGACACCCCCACCCTCGGGCCACTCCCCCTGATCATCCCGTCAGCAGAGGAGCAGCGAGCCATCGGGGAACTCGCCGAGCGCGTCCTGGCCTTCCATCGACGAGCAGACGAGGGGGTCTTGCTCGAGGAACTCGGAGACTCCCCACACGGCTCCGTGGCGGCCTTCCGGAAGGCCTGCGAGGCAGCCTGGCACATCCGCCAGGAAAGCCTGACGCTGGCGCAGGCTGACCTGGCCCTCATCGACGAACGCCTCGAAGCCCTGGCGGGCCTCAGCCGGGCCGAATCGGATCATCTGGCGTCTCTGACGGGGCGGGGACGCATCGAATCCGAACCGAAGCGCAGAACCTCGAGGTGGGCGCTGGACCTGATCGTCCGGGGATGCCTGGAACGACTGGAATCATCCGGAGAGAGCTGGACTCCCGCCACCTTGCGGTCCGGCTGGGCCCACCCGGATCGGGACGTGTATCTCGAGGCCTGGGGGGGGGGCTCGACCGAGGATCTCGTCCCCCACCTGATCAGGGCCGGAGTGCAGTGGCGAGGCGGTCGCCTCCGGACCTGGGAGCCCGGGCTGGATCTCGTGGCCACCTGAGCACCTCCCCCCCGGGAATGAAAAAATCGAGAAGCCCCTGCACCTCACGATGCAGGGGCTTCTCGGAGATAACGGTCGAGCCTTCAGATCAGGAACGGGCAGCCTTGTTTCGCTGGAGACGGGCGAGGGAATCGGCGTCCGCGATCTTGACCCGGGGCTTGAGGATCACGATGGGCGCAGGTGTCGGCGCGACCTCGGTCTTGACGGCAGGACGCCGGCCCCGAAGGGGACGCTCCACCACGGACTTCGGCTCGGGCTCCCGCTTCTCGACGGGAGGCGCCGGACTCTCGACCTTCCTCGGGCGTCCCGGACGCCGTGCAGGCTTCTGCTCCACGGTTTCGGGAACGACCTTCACCACCGGCCGAGCCGTGCGAGTGGCGGCCGCCTTGCGGCCCTTGGCAGCCTTGCGAGCCTTGTTCAGGTCCTTCGGCCAGACCTTGAGGGCATAGGTGCCATCCGCGACCCGGATGAACACGCTGTCGGGATTGCGCTGCATGTCGTCGCCAACACGTGCCCGCAAGGTGTACGCAGGGGTCTTGCCTTCCGGACGGATGAGGCCGGCCCGGATGGCCCGACGGGTGATTTCCTGGTAGTGCAGCGGCCTACCGGCCAGAACGAGGATCTTCTGAGCGGCCTCGCGCATCGACATCGGATGCTCGAGGATCTTCGAGGCCTTGAGCTGCCACGTATGCGGGGCGATCCGCTCGAAACTCGAAGAGGGATTCTGGGAGGCCCGATTCAGCACCACGGACATCGACCGCTCGGGGTGATCCGTCCGGGGGGAAATGAGCCCCTTGCGGATGGCCCGCGAGACGATTTCAGCCTCGGACAGGGATTTGCGCGCCTCGGCCAGGATGAGGTGAGCAGCTTCGAGATAGGTCATGAGGGTCGTCCTCTCGGTCACGGCGTCCACGTCAGGACAAAACTTTGCCCGCCAGGAGCGAGGATCTTGCTCGAACGGGCTCTCACATCCGAAGTATACCCATATTCGCGAAATATACAACCACTTTCACACGATCTCGCGACTCAAGCCTTGAAACTCATTTCAAGTCTCACGTGTGCACACTTGTGCACATATCAATCCCGGAGATCAGCCGTTCGAGCCGAACAGTGGCTCATCATGCGCCACTTGGCTGCGCCACAATCCGGTTCAGGTGGGGCACGACTGAGCGTCTGGCAGACTCGAGTCGAGACTCCCGGGGGAGACTCCCGGGGGAGACTCCCCTGGGAGACTCTCAAAGGATCCCTGAAAGCCCGTGAAAAGGCCCCCGCCTGGTGGGGGGGCCTGAAACGGATGGGAAGGACGAATCGCCCGTTCAATCCTGGTTGAGCGCGCGAGCGGCCACCTCTTGCGAGAAGCGGTCGATGACCGCATCGACCTCCAGGACCTCCTGGCTGCCCGTCCTGCGACGCACGGCCAGAGTCCCCTGCTCGACTTCCTTCTTGCCGATGACGAGCATGTACGGCACCTTCTGCACCTGGGCCTCGCGGATGCGATAGTTGAGGCTCTCCGCGCGCCCGTCGACCTCCACGCGCAGTCCCGCTTCCTTCATCCGGCGCGCGACGTCTTCCGCGTAGGGGAGATTGTCGGGGTGGATGGGCAGGAGCACGGCTTGCACGGGAGCGATCCAGAGCGGGAAATGCCCCGCGAAGTGCTCGATGATGAGCGCGAAGAATCGCTCGAAGGTACCCAGGATGGCCCGGTGCACCATCACCGGATGATGCTCCTGGCCATCCGGGCCCTTGTAGCTCAGCTCGAAGCGCTGCGGCAGGTTGAAGTCGCACTGGACGGTCGGGCCTTGCCACTCGCGCCCGATGGCGTCGTAGAACTTGAAGTCGATCTTGGGGCCGTAGAACGCCCCGCCCCCCTCGTCGATGTCGTGGTCGAGCGCGCTGCGCTCGAGGGCCGAGCGGAGCGCCGCCTCGGCATTCTGCCAGACCTCTTCGGAGCCGATGGCCTTCTCCGGACGCGTCGAGAGGTAGACCTTGGCTTCGAGGCCGAAGATCTTCATCGCATCGCGGATGAACGCGACGCAACCATGGATCTCATCGGCGAGTTGCTCGGCCGTGCAGAAGATGTGTGCATCGTCCATGGTGAGACCGCGCACCCGGGCAAGCCCGTGGAGCGTCCCGCTACGCTCATAGCGGTACACATTCGCAATTTCTTGCACGCGAAGCGGCAGATCGCGGTAAGAACGCGGCTTGGCTTTGTAAATCATGGCATGACCGGGACAGTTCATCGGCTTGACCCGGTAGTTGGCGCCCTCGATCTCCATGGCGGGGAACATATTCTCGGCATAGTTCCCGAGATGCCCGGAGACCTCGAAGAGCGTCTCCTTGACGACGTGCGGCGTATAGACGGCCTCGTAGCCGCGAGCCTTGAGCTCGTCACGCAGCCAGTCCTCGAGGATGCTGCGCATGAGCGCACCCTTGGGCAGCCAGAAGATGAGACCGGGGCCCGTGACCTCGGGAATCGTGAACAATTCGAGATCTTTGCCCAGCTTCCGGTGATCCCGTCGAGCGGCCTCCTCGAGGCGCTTCACGTGGGCCTCGAGATCGGCCTGGGTGTAGTAGGCCGTTCCGTAGATGCGCGTGAGCATCTTGTTCTTCTCGCTCCCGCGCCAGTAGGCACCGGCCACGTTCAGGAGCTTGAAGTGCTGGATCACGCCGGTGTTCGGCACGTGCGGCCCCGAGCAGAGGTCGGACCAGTCGCCCTGGTGATAGACCGAGATCGTGGCTTCCGGGTCGCGCGAGAGGATGTCCCGCAGGATCTCGGCCTTGTAGGGCTCTCCCTCGGTCTCGAAGCGACTCGCGAGCCCCTCACCCTCGGATGCCGCGAACTCCTCGCGACGCACGGCCGCAGCCTCACGGGCGAGACGGTGCATCTCGGCCTCGATGGCCGCGAGGTCGTCCGG
The DNA here is from genome assembly GCA_040382575.1 of Candidatus Sericytochromatia bacterium. GTDB lineage: Bacteria > Cyanobacteriota > Sericytochromatia > S15B-MN24 > UBA4093 > JAYKJE01. The sequence continues at coordinate 6,264 of JBEIFE010000027.1, read as the reverse complement.
AGTGAAGGGACGCTCGTGGTCGAAGTCGTAGAAGAAGCCTTCCGAGGTGACGGGACCGATCGTGACCTTCGCTCCGGGGAAGAGGCGCTGGACGGCGTTGGCCATCAGGTGAGCCGTCGAGTGACGGAGGACCTCGAGCGCCTCGGGGGCATCGGAGGTGAGGATGGCCAGTTCAGCCTCGCCTGGAAGCGGACGAGCGAGGTCGCGCACGACGCCGTTGACGCGGGCCGCGACGGCCTTCTTGGCGAGCCGGGGACCGATAGACGCTGCGACGTCGAGCGCGGTCGAACCGGGCGCATAAGAGCGGGTGCTACCGTCCGGGAGCGTGACCTGGATCGGGGAGGCGGAATCAACGGTCATGGATGGGTTTCCTCACAATCACGAACGGGCATCGAAGCGAATTCCGGCCTCCTCGAGACGCCTGAGCGCCTCGGCAAGGACCTCGGCCGGACGGACGAGCGAGATGCGGAACCAGCCCTGTCCGGCATCGCCGAAACCCGTGCCCGGGGTGAATACGACGCCAGCCTGGTCGATGACCCGGGCCACGAAGTCAAAGCTCTTCTCACCTGCGGGGACGGGGGCCCACACGTACATGCTGGCCCGGGGCTTCTCGACGGACCAGCCGAGGCGGTTGAGGCCCTCGACCACGACGTCCCGACGCTCCTGGTAAAGGTCGATCAGTTCCTGGACATGCGCATCCGGCAGTTCGAGGGCGGCGATCGCCGCGTCCTGGATGAAGTTGGGAACCCCGTAATCCATGTTGGTCTTCACGCGATAGAGCGCATGGATCATCTCGGCGCTGCCCACCACGAAGCCGCAACGCCAGCCAGCCATGTTGTAGGTCTTGCTCATGGTGAAGAATTCGAGCGTCCCGTGCTCCTTGGCGCCGGGGATCTCGAGCATGCTCGTCGGGCGGAAACCGTCGAAGGCGAGGTCCGCGTAGGCGAGATCATGCACGATCATGATGTCATGCCTGCGGGCGAAATCGAGCGTGTCCTCGTAGAAGGAACGCGGCGCCACGGCCGTGGTCGGGTTGCTGGGGAAGTTGAAGATGAGCAGCTTGGCCTCGTCGGCATCCTCGGGACGCACGGTATTCCACTCGGGCAGGAACCCCAGATGCGGGGCGCAAGCAACGGGTACGACCTCGCCACCGGCGAGGATCGTGCCGCGGGTGTGGACCGGATACGCCGGCACCGGCACGAGGGTCTTGTCTCCGGGATTGATGAACGCCAGCGGCAGCTTGGCGAGGCCCTCCTTGGAGCCGATCAGCGGCAGGATCTCGGTCTCGGGATCCAGCTCGACGCCGAAGCGGCGGGCATACCAGCGGGCGATCGCCTCCCGGAAACTCTTCTTGCCCTTGAAGCTGGGGTACCCGTGATTCGCGGGGTTCTGCACGGCCTGCATCGCAGCCTCGACCACGGGACGGGGCGTCGGCAGATCCGGGGATCCGATCCCGAGGTCGATCACCTGCAAACCCTTCGCTTCGGCAGCGGCCCGCAGAACCTCGAGTTGGGCGGTGGCATAGGGAGGGATCTGCTGGAGGCGGAGCGATTCCGGCTTGATGGCGCTGGACTGGGTGACGGTCATGTCAGGCATACCTCGGTCGTTTCAGGGGGAACTAGGGTGCACCGGGAAAGGAGATGGGCCGACAGGCCGAGGCGACCTTGCCCAGGGCATCGGCATGCTGGATGGCCTCCGCGAGTCGGAGGGGATCGTGGCCGGCCGGAACGAGATCGGCAACCCTCCGCGCGAGGGCCGAGATGCGGCGGGGATCATCACTGGAACCGATTGCCCGGAGAGCCAGGGGAAGCCCGAGCTGGGCATGGAAGGCGACCAGATCGAGGGCGGGCATCTCATCCTCGCCCGCGAGCAGGGACTGGACGACGGCACCGAAGGCGAGACGCTCACCGTAGAGGCTCGCGGAAACCCCCGGTACGGCAGACAGGGCGCGAGCAACGCCCTGGGCGACGTTCGCCGGGCGGTCCGGCCCCTGTAAGGTGGCCACGACACCTGCCAGATGGATGACGGCTTCGACGGCCTGATACCAGGCATCCGGGTAGCGTTCCTTGCGGGCTGATCGAATGGCCTCGAGGGCCACGCGACGCAGGGAACTCCGGAGCGAGGCGACGGTCGCGGCCGCCGTCAGGGCCAGGGGTCCCGCGAGGTCGGCGGATTGCCCGAACTCGACGGGCGCACTGGCCAGGGCGGCCGCAAGCATCCGGGACGGTGTCCCCCGGAGCAGATCGAAATCGAGAATGACGGCCGCGGGCGTCGCCGGCAGGATGAGGCGCTGCGTCCAGGCTCCGGCATCGTCGAGCAGATCCGCGACGGAGGTCCAGGCAGCGGCCGTGGAGACGACGCCAGGCAGCGTGATGCAGGGCAGAGCGGTATCGCGAGCGACCACCTTGGCCGTGTCGAGCGCCAGCCCCCCCCCACACCCGAGGATCGCGCCAGCACCCGACTCCCGGGCGGCCTGGGCCAGACGGCTGACATGGGCGAGCGTGCCAAGTCCCGGCTCCAGTCGGAAGACCTCGACACCGGAGGGCGACCATGCCCGGGCGATGGCGGGTCCGAGAGCCTCCCAGGCCCGATGCCCCGCCACGCAGGCGACCCGCGACGCGTGGGCAGCCACTCCTTCGCCCGCAGCGGCCAGGACACCGACCCCCGACCAGATTTCCGCGGGTGCGACGAGCCTGGCTGGCCGTGAGCTGGGTTGAGACATGCCCGTCTGCTCCTCTCGAAACGCTCGCCATTGTAACACGCACGCCTGCGACGACCGGGCCAGAGGGCGCCATGGTAGAATGGAGGGTCTTTTGACGCCCCAGGACATTCCGGAGGCCCCGATTCATGCCCACCCCCAGCGAACCGGCGACCGAGTTGCAGACCGACTCGACGACCAGCGAGATCCTCGACACGCGCCAGGCCACGGCCGTCACCCAGGAATACGGCGCCGAGCAGATCCAGGTCCTCGAGGGCCTCGAACCGGTCCGCAAGCGTCCTGGCATGTACATCGGGAGCACGGGTGAACGCGGACTGCATCACCTCGTTTACGAGGTCATCGATAACGCGATCGACGAGGCCCTGGCCGGCCACTGCGACCGCATCACGGTCCGCCTTTCCGCTGACCAGATCGTCACGGTCGAGGACAACGGCCGCGGCATCCCCGTCGAGATCCACCCCAAGACAGGCAAGAGCACGCTCGAGACCGTCATGACCGTCCTCCACGCAGGCGGCAAGTTCGGCGCCGGTGGCTACAAAGTCTCGGGCGGCCTCCACGGCGTCGGTGTCTCGGTCGTGAACGCCCTGTCCGAGTCATGCATCGTGCTGGTCAAGCGCAACGGCAAGCTGCACCGCCAGATTTTCGAACGTGGCGTCCCGAAGGGGGGGCTCGACGTCCTCGGAGCGGCAGACGGCACGGGAACGACCGTGACCTTCAAGCCAGATGCCACCATTTTTGAATCGACCACCTTCTCGTACGAGACGCTGGCAGGACGCTTCCGGGAACTGGCCTACCTCAACCGGGGCGTTCACATCCGGTTCGTCGGTGAGGGCCAGGGGGACGGGGGCCAAGACCGCGACGAGGTGTACCACTTCGAGGGCGGCATCGTGCAGATGGTCGAGTACCTCAATGAGAACAAGGACACGCTTCACCCGCACGTGATCTACGTGAGCGGCGTGAAGGACGGCACGACCGTCGAGATCGCCGTCCAGTACACCACGGGCTACTCCGAGACGGTCCTGGCCTTCGCGAACAACATCAACACCCACGAGGGCGGCACCCACATGACGGGGTTCCGCAACGTGCTGACGCGCGCCCTCAACGAGCATGGGCGCAAGGTCGGCGCACTCAAGGACAACGATCCGAACCTCACGGGCGAAGACGTCCGCGAGGGCCTGACGGCCGTCATCTCCGTCAAGATCCCGGAGCCCCAGTTCGAGGGGCAGACCAAGACCAAGCTGGGCAATCCCGAGGTCACAGGCATCGTCTCGACCATCTTCACCGAGGCCCTCGGCCACTTCCTCGAGGCCAATCCGGGCGTCGGCAAGGCGATCGTCAGCAAGGCGATCGACGCGCTCCGCGCACGCGAAGCCGCCCGCAAGGCGCGCGAGCTGACCCGACGCAAGAACGCGCTCGAGAGCTCCACCCTTCCTGGCAAGCTAGCCGACTGCTCCGAGCGCGATCCCCAGCGCTGTGAGCTTTACATCGTCGAGGGCGACTCGGCAGGCGGCTCCGCCAAGCAGGGCCGCGATCGCAATTTCCAGGCCATCCTGCCGCTGCGCGGCAAGATCCTCAACACCGAGCGGGCTCGCCTGGACAAGATTTACGGCAACGAGGAGATCCAGAACCTCAGCATCGCGATCGGGACCGGCGTCGCGGACGATCTCGACGTGAGCAAGCTGCGCTATCACAAGGTCGTCATCATGACGGACGCCGACGTCGATGGCGCCCACATCCGGACCCTCTTGCTGACGTTCTTCTACCGGTTCGCCAAGCCCCTCATCGAGGGAGGCTTCATCTACATCGCCCAGCCGCCGCTTTACAAGGTCGAGAAGGGCAAGCAGACGCACTACTGCTACTCGGACCGCGAACTGGAAGCCCTCCGGCAGCGGATCGGCTCCGAGAATCTCAGCATCAGCCGCTTCAAGGGCTTGGGCGAGATGATGCCCGAGCAGCTGTGGGAAACGACCATGAACCCCGTCAACCGGACGCTGCTCCAGGTCGACCTCGAGGACGCCGCCTCGGCGGACCACCTGTTCACCATCCTCATGGGGGACAAGGTCGAACCGCGACGCCAGTTCATCCAGGCTCACGCCCGCGAGGTCAAGAACCTCGACATCTAGATCCTGTCTTCCAGCGATGCGCCCCCGGAACGTGGTCCGGGGGCGCATCGTCTTCAAGAGCATTCAGGATGGAGGGAGCTAGCTCTTCCAGGCCAGCCGGAGAACCTCCAGGACGGCACCGGTGTAGCCGCGAGCCTCGGGCAGTTGAACTCCCCGTTCACCGTACAGTCGCACGAGTTCCTGATGCGCCTCTTCGAGCTGATAGAAGGGCACGCGCGGAAATGCGTGATGGACCGAGTGAAAGTTCAGATGGTTGAAGAACCAGGACGTCATCCGGTTCGTGGTCACGTTCCGGCACGCATGAACCTGGGTCTCGAAGAAGTGATGACGCTCCCCCCAGAGACCGTAATGCTCGACGTGCTTCCGGATGTACATGACGATGCCGATCGCCCGCTCCATGAAGAGCCACAGCAAGGCCAGACCGAGCATCGCATGCCCGCCCCGCCCATGCTGCAACTGTTCACCGACCAGAAACGCCGTGAGCTGCATGCTGGCAGCGACGGTCGCGATGCCGAGAAGATCCTGGGCGATCGCCTGCTTCATGCGCGGAGCGTGATCCCGTAAGGACCAGCCCTTCAGGAGAGTCTCGAGGATCAGGCCAAGCCCTCCCCGCAGCAGCATGTCCCAGACCATCTGGGACCGGAATCGAAACCGCAGGAGCCCGCCCGCCCCGGAGAGTTCCTCCGGGGTCGGCTGGACGCGCTCCGGATCGAGGGGATTCGCTCCGTTCATGCGGTGATGGAGGAGGTGAACCTCGTGATACGTCGCATGCACCCAGAGGACGGGCCAGCTCAGGGCACGAGCAGCGAAATCATCGAATCGCCTCCAGCCCGTGAGGGTGTGATGGATGGCGTCATGCGTGAGAATGAGAAACGACGCATACCAGAACCCCAGCACCGTACCGGCGACCCAGAACCCCAGAATCTGCTCGTTCCACCACGTCATGAGCGCCCATCCCAGGAGGAGTACGACACCTGCGAGGCGAAACACGATCTGCCGAACTCCTGGCCAGGGGGAGGTCTCCTGGAACCGCCTGAGTGCGTCCTGGAGTTCCGAGGGGGATACGGCGGGCTCCACCATGCGCATGACGGTATCCTTTCAGGAGGTCAACCTCGACCTCTATCGGGTCCATGCCCGTGTCGCGATCGTAGATAACGAGGCAGCAAGCGTCAATCCGGCGCCGTGGCATGCTAAGATGGCGCACTGCAGTCGTTTTCGCCTCACGGAACCGGAGCCTTGTCGAGAGACCCATCCAAAACCGGCACGCAGAAGCGCAAGAAAGCCCGCACGGGGCTGGTCTACACGGCCGTTTTCCTGGGGGCGGCTCTGCTCTCGTTCGGCGGAGGCTTCTGGTTCACCTTCCGTAACTGGATGGTCGAGACCAAGACACCGGAAGCCACGCCGGAACTCACCCGCAACGAG
>JBEIFE010000026.1:0-10764 GCA_040382575.1 Candidatus Sericytochromatia bacterium | reverse complement strand
GGCTCGACATGCTGCTCAACGACGCGATGTACGGCATCCTGTTCCGCGACATCAACGTCTACCGCACGCTGCTCGATCAGCACTTTTCGCGCCTCGTGAACGCGGCGTCGGGCATCATCATCAACACGGGCGAGGACAACTACCTCACGACGGCCGATGCCTACGAGCAGGCGCACACGGTCCTGGCCAGCCAGTTCGTCAACGAGCGCTTCGCGCTCGAGGCCGGCATGGCGCCCTCGCTGATGGGCCTCGGACACGCTTTCGAGATGAACCCGCGCACGCCAGACGGGCTCAGCCACGAGATCGCGATGGCCCAGCTGGTCCGGCAGTGCTTCCCCGAGGCTCCGCTCAAGTACATGCCGCCCACCAAGCACATCACGGGCGACATCTTCCAGGCCTACGCGCACAACACGCTCTTCAACCTGGTCTCGGTGCTGACGGGGCAGGAGATCCACCTCCTCGGCATCATGACCGAGGCCATCCACACCCCCTTCGCCTCCGATCGCCACCTGGCCCTCAAGAACGCCGACTACGTGTTCAACTACGCGCGTCAGATGGGCGACGATCTCGAGTGGAAGGCCGGCGGCCTGGTCGAGAGCCGCGCCCGCGAGGTGCTCTCGAACGCCGTGAACCTGCTCGAGCGCGTGGCCGACCAGGGCCTCGTCGCCGCCATCGGCGAGGGGGCCTTCGGCGACGTCAAGCGCCAGCCCGATGGCGGCAAGGGTCTGGCCGGGGTCTTCACCCGGAATGACCGCTACCTGAACCCCTTCTTGGACCGGCTCGAGGCGCTCAACCTCGGGGCACCCCGGGTCCTGTCGTGACGCGGAGGTGAACTCGATGTTCGCGACCTCTTCCCGGGCGCCCCGGCAGCCCGACCTGACCAACCTCGTGCCCTACGGGGATACCCTCGACGACGGCAAGGTGCAGATCAGTTTCACCTTGCCCGTCCCGGCCGGGGCCGAGGCGCGCGAGGCCGCCCGACGCCTGATGCTCGGGATGGGCCTCAAGGAACCGTCCATCGTCTCGATGGAGGCCGTCGGCAACGCCCTGAGCTTTTTCATCGGCTATGGTAGCATCCTGCGCGGGGTGGACTTCACGGACCTCCACGTCCCCAAAAGTGAATACGAGGCCATGGACATGGAGGCGATCGACTCCTTCGTCTCCGGGCATTTCGGGCGTCCGCTGGTGGTCGTCGGGGCCTGCACGGGCACGGATGCTCACACCGTCGGGATCGATGCCATCCTGAACATGAAGGGCTACAACGGCCACTACGGTCTCGAGCGCTACAAGCAGTTCCGGGCCGTCAACATGGGCGCCCAGGTGCCCGTCGAGACCCTGGTGGCCCGGGCGATCGCCGAGAACGCCGATGCCATCCTCGTGTCACAGGTCGTGACCCAGAAGAACCTGCACATCATGACCCTCACGTCCCTGGTCGAGACGCTCGAGGCCGAGGGCGTGCGCGATCGCTTCGTCGTGGTCGTGGGCGGTCCCCGCATCACCCACGACCTCGCGACCGAGCTCGGTTTCGATGCCGGCTTCGGTCCCGGGTCTTACGCCGAGGACGTGGGTGCCTACGTCGCCCAGGAGCTGCTGCGGCGCCGTGAGGCGCGCCTCCATCTCGAGGCCGAGGGCCTGCTGTCCGGGGCCGAGACGCCCCCCGCGGAGGAGAACGGACATGGCTGACCCCGTCATCCTCACGTGCTGCCCCGTCGGGGCCGAGGTCATGCGCGACCAGCATCCCTCCGTGCCCTACACGCCCGCCGAGATCGCGCAAGCCTCCATCGAGGCCGTGCGCGCCGGGGCGAGCATCGTGCACCTGCACGTCCGCGAGGACGATGGCACCCCGAGCCAGGACCCCATGCGCTTCCAGGAAACCGTCGCGCGCATCCGCTCCGAGGTGGACTGCATCATCCAGATCAGCTCGGGCGGTGCCGTCACGGCCACCGAGGACGAGCGTCTGGCCCCGCTGTTCGCGCTCGACCCGGTGCCCGAGATGGCCAGCTTGACGATGGGTACCGTCAACTTCGGGGACGACGTCTTCTGGAACCCACCCACGCTCATTCGCCGCTTCGCCAGCGAGTTCGCTGCTCGCGGCATCATGCCCGAGCTCGAGATCTTCGAGCCCGGGCAGGTGACGTCGGCCCTCCGCCTCGCGACGCAGGGCGTGCTGGCCGGGCACCTGCACTTCGACTTCGTGCTGGGCGTGCCCGGGGCGAGCCCCGGCACCGCGCAGGCGCTGATGCAGATGGTGGCGCTGCTGCCGGCCGGCGCGACCTGGACGGTCGCGGGGATCGGGGCAGCGGAACTGTCGCTCGGGATGGTGGCGATCGCCCTCGGGGGGCACGTCCGCTGCGGCTTCGAGGACAACGTGTATTTCCGCAAGGGGGAGCTCGCGAGCTCGAATGCGCAGCTCGTGGCGCGGATGGCGCGTCTCGCCGTCGAAGCGAACCGCGGCGTGGCCACCCCCGACCAGGCGCGGGCCTTGCTGAAACTGCCCGCCCGCGTGCGAGGATGAAGCCATGACGAGCCCTGCCCTCATCCTCCCGACCAGCCCCTTCGGCCTGCATCGCGTCGTGCGTCCGGCCGGCGTGCTGCCTTACTCGGCGGAAGTCCTGGATGCCACGGCACCGCTTCGCGAGACGGAGTTCCGCGTGGCCGTCGAGGCCCTGAATCTCGATTCGGCCTCCTTCGTGCAGCTCCTCGAGGCCAGTGGTCACGACCCCGAGCGCCTCAAGGAGCAGGTCCTGGTCATCGTTTCGGCCCGCGGCAAGATGCAGAATCCCGTGACGGGCTCGGGCGGCGTCCTGATCGGGCGCGTGTCCGAGGTCGGCTCGGCCCGCTCGGATGTCGCCGTGGGCGATCGCCTCGTGACGCTCATCTCGCTGACGACCACGCCGCTCGCGCTCGAGTCGCTCGGACGCGTGCATCTGGCCACGCATCAGATCGAGGCCACGGGCACGGCGACGCTGTTCGAGCGGAGCCTCTTTGCCCGCATCCCGGACGACCTGCCCGAATCGCTCGTCATGTCGGTCCTCGACGTGTGCGGGGCACCGGCCCAGATGGCCCGCCTGGCTCGCGAGGGGAGGACCGTCGTGATTCTCGGAGCCGGCGGCAAGAGCGGCCTGCTCGGGACCTGGGTCGCCGCCGAGCAGGTGGGCCCGGCGGGCCGCGTCATCGCCCTCGTCCGGTCCGAGGAAGAAGCTGGACGGCTCGAGGGGGCCCCCGGCCCCGTCACCGCGGTCGTCCAGGACTGCCGCGATGCGGTCGGGGTCATGGACACGGTCGCGCGCATGACGGCCGGCCGGATGGCCGACGTGGTCGTGAACTGCGTGAATGTCCCCCACACCGAGATGTCGGCGATCCTGGCCTGCAAGCCCCGGGGGCAGGTCTACCTGTTCAGCATGGCGACGAGCTTCCAGGCGGCGGCACTCGGGGCCGAGAGCGTCGGCCTCGATGTCGATCTGTTGGTCGGGAACGGCTATGCCGAGGGGCATGCCGCCCTGGCACTCGACCTCGTCAGGCGACATCCGGTTCTCCGGGAGCGCTTCGAGGACTTCGCCCGTACCTGAGCCGCCCTCGCATCGCCGTTCCGTGGACCGCTTTTCTCTCTTGTTTCATGCCCGCCACACCAGGAGAACCCTCCGATGTCCGATGTCACCCCCGTGATGACCCAGCCGCCGTCCGCCCCCGCCCGGCGCGAGCCGACGACCGCCGAGAAGCTCGAGGACTTACGTCGCCGCCAAGGTGAGGCCGTGGCCGGTGGGGGGACCGAGGCGATCGCGAAGCAGCACGCCCGTGGCAAGAAGACGGCCCGCGAGCGCATCGAGTTGCTGCTCGATCCGGGCTCGTTCGTCGAGCTCGATCGCTATCGCACGCACCGCTGTGAGCACTTCGGCATGGCTGACCGCAAGATCGTGGGCGACGGTGTCGTGACGGGGCACGGTACCATCGACGGGCGTCAGGTCTTCGTGTTCTCGCAGGACTTCACCGTCTGGGGCGGCAGCCTCGGTGAGGTTCACGCCGAGAAGATCTGCAAGGTCATGGACCTGGCCGTCCAGACGGGCGCGCCCGTCATCGGGCTCAACGACTCGGGCGGTGCCCGCATCCAGGAAGGCGTCGAGAGCCTCGCGGGTTACGCCGAGATCTTCTGGCGGAATGTGCAGGCCTCGGGCGTCGTGCCCCAGCTGTCGGCCATCCTCGGTCCTTGTGCCGGCGGGGCCGTCTACAGCCCGGCCATGACGGACTTCATCGCCATGGTCCAGGACTCGAGCTACATGTTCATCACGGGGCCCGACATCGTGAAGACCGTGACGGGCGAGGAGATCACGCAGGAAGAGCTCGGTGGGGCCCGCGTCCACAACGAGACCAGCGGGGTCGCGCACCGGAATTACGTCTCCGAGGAGGAATGTCTCGAGGACCTGCGCCTGCTGCTCTCGTACCTGCCGTCCAACAACCTCGAGGCCCCTCCCTTCGTGCCGACGGACGACCCCGTCGACCGGATGGACGAGGACCTGCGCACGCTCATCCCCGACCAGGCCAACCGTCCCTACGACATGCACGACGTCCTCTCGCGGGTGGTCGATCACGGCGAGATGTTCGAGCTGCAGCCGCACTTCGCGGCCAACCTCATCACGGCCCTGGCCCGGCTCGGCGGCCACGTGGTGGGCATCGTCGCCAACCAGCCGGCGCACATGGCGGGCACCCTCGATATCGATGCATCCGTGAAGGGAGCACGTTTCGTTCGGTTCTGCGATGCCTTCAACATTCCCATCGTGACCTTCGAGGACGTGCCGGGCTACTTCCCCGGCAAGACCCAGGAGTGGGGCGGTATCATCCGCCACGGGGCCAAGCTCCTGTATGCCTACTGCGAGGCGACCGTCCCCAAGCTGACGGTCATCACGCGAAAGGCGTATGGTGGCGCTTACGACGTGCTGGGATCGAAGCACGTCCGGACGGACCTCAACCTGGCGTGGCCCTCGGCGGAGATTGCCGTCATGGGCGCTGATGGCGCGACGGGGCTGCTGTTCCGGCGGGAACTGGCAGCGGATCCTTCGTGCAAGGACGAGCTCGTGGCCGATTACCGGGAGCGCTTCGCGAATCCTTACGTCGCGGCGGCTCGCGGGTTCCTCGACGATGTCATCGACCCGGCCGAGACGCGGCCCCGTCTGATCCGCGGGCTCGAGCTGCTGAAAGGCAAGCGCGCCAGCACGCCGCGTCGTAAGCACGGGAACATTCCGCTGTGAGTGCGCGTCCGGAAGTCGTCGCGGCCATTCAGGCCGCCCTGGCAAGCGCGCTGGAGAAGCCGGTCGAGGTGGCGATCGCCCCGGTAGAATCGGCCTGGGCGAGGGCCGGCCGACTGGAAGCGACGGGGCGGGCAGGTGGTATGCGAAGCCTGTCAGACCTGGCAAGCGGAGACCGCTGAGCGGTTCCCGACCCGTCAGACCGGCTCATCAGGATGGCGTCCTGGCTGGCGCATCGTCTCCCTCGACGATGGCCACGGCACCGTCGGAAGCGGGCACTTCGTCCCCGATTTCAGGCGGCACCTCGTCATCCCAGTCTGACATCCGATGAGCCAGGGGATGCTCCTCGTGGGTGGGGTGAGCCAGGGCCTGCAGGATGTCACAGGTCCGGAAATGAGTCGCGTTGATGTCCATGGGCCCTCCGGCTTCTGGGGGTTCCATGGCTTCTTCCGCCATTTCCGGTCCGGTCTGACGTGATATTCTGTAAATGGTTGACCTTGTGCTACATGCTCGTGACAAACATCAATGTCGACGGGTCATCTGTCGGTCATCTCCGGGCGTCGATCATCTCCGTAGCGTGGATTCACCGGATTCGCGAGACGATACCCGTGTCGTACTCCGTGACGTACATGAGGTCTCCCTCTCCCCGGGCCAGCTGGTTCGGCCCGGAAAGGGTTCTCGGTGCCAGGTACACGTTCCCACCATCCCGGAAGAGGCTCCACATGGTCACGTTCCACATCTTGCCCTGTGCGAGGTCGATGCGCCGGAGCTTACCCTGGTCGTAGTCCGTGCACCAGAGATCCCCGTGTCTGTCGAAGAGTAGACCGGCTGGCCTGGCAAGACCGGTCGCCGCAATATGACCCGGACTCCCCACGTCGGGTGAGCCGACGAGGGTGCTCACCTGGCCATCAGGCGAGATCTTTCGGATGGCCGCATTCATCTGGTCCGCGACATACACACTTCCATCCGCTCCACGGACAAGGTCATACGGTTGATTGAAGCGCGCCTGGACAGCGGTTCCGTCCACGAATCCTGACTCCGTAGCGCCAGCGAGCGTATGAACGGTACCGTCGGTCTCGATCATGCGGATGGCATGATTGTATTCATCGGCGACGGCCACGCGGCCATCCGGAAAGACCGCCAGATCCGCCGGTGAGTGGAATCGGGCTGCGGATCCGATGCCCTCCGCGAACCCGGGCTGACCGGGCTTCCCGGCCAGCAACCTCGCCTCGGAGGTCAGGGGATTCATGCGATAAAGCACGCTGGAATCGGCATCCGAAAAGATGAGGTCACCGTCCGGGAGTATCCCGATTCCCACCGGTTTGCCCAGCGAGGATTCCGGCTGGTCCGGAAAGCTCACGGGAAGGGTCGTGACGAGCTTTTCTGCCCAGGATCGAAGGCTGGAGGATCGGCCATCGGCGATCACCAGACGGCCATCCGGTGTCCATACGATTCCTTCAGGGAAGGACAAGGCCACCTGAGTGGCTGCCCCCGAATCCGAGTGGTTGCTCCCGCCCCCGACGACTCGCTCCACGATCCGGTCAGCTTCTGGCACGACGACGAGAGGCAAATCCGCATGGAGACCGGCTTGACTCACATGGAGCGTGCTCTGGCCTGGACTGACTCCTTCAAGGGCGCCATCCGCCGTTCGCGTCGCGATGGGTGAATCCACGGACCAGGTCACGGGGATATCCGAGACCAGATTGCCCACCGGGTCCACGCCGAGGATAGGTAGCGTGATCCGCGTACCAACACGGACGGCCACGACATCGAGATCGTTGCTCCAGATCAAGTGAGACAGTAACCGGAGGCTCAAGATGTTGCTCCGGACCGTCCCCACCTGGATTTCGAGATGGCCGACCTGAGCGGTCCGTGGAATGACGATCACGAGATGTTCGTCGTCTACCCGCGTCACGGTGGACGTGGGCAAGACCTGACCGCCGACGTAGACGGTCAGTGGCTTGCCCGTGCTGGCCCCGAAATTCCGTCCTTCGAGCTCGATGGTTTCCCCGAGTGCGACGGCCTCTCGTGATGCCCGGGTGATGATTGGCACATCCTGACGCATTTCGAAACCGCTCAACATGGTCGCCATCTCGGATGTGATCCCGATACCGTTGGCGACGGCCATCCCGAGTCCATCCTTCTCGGCCACCACGTCGAACTCGCCCTCGGGAATCCCGTCGATGCGGAAATGTCCCTTTGCGTCCGTGCGTGCCGAGTACTGGAAACCGGGGAGGTAGACCGAAACCCCCGTCAGGTTCGTCACCTGCGGCGCATCGGGTGCCGAGACTTTGCCGACCAGGGATCCCGTAGGTTTCACGCGGATGGCGGGTATCTCGACCTTTTCGCTGGCCTTCTCGGGAACCGAGATGGTCCCCGAGACGCCCTTCCGTCCGGCATCCAGGATCGCCTCGAGACGGTACTTGCCGGGCCCCAGGTCGGGTACGGCAAAGCGTCCCGATGCATCCGTGGTGAGCGTTCGAGAGTCCGACTGGACCTGACGTGCCCTGAACGGGGCCACGGTGGTCAGCGGCGCAACCGTGGTCAGCTGCGCCACGGTGGTGAGGGGAGCGACGGTGGTGAGCGCAGGTCGCACGGAAACCAGCACGCCCTTCAAGGGCTTGCCGCTCTCGTCGAGCACGAGGCCCGTGACCCGCGCTGCCTGAGCCCGGGAGTCCAAACCGTCCTGCACCGGCATCAGGCCATTCACTCCGGGCGTACACCCGACGAGCGCCACCTGGGCTCCCAGAGCCAGCGAGAAAGCGAAGGTTGCGAGGGGAAATCGGCTTTGTGGGCGGTTCACGGGCACCTCGTTCGTTCGGTCACCTCATGCCTGTTCCCGGGGCGCACCCGGCACCAACAGCTGTCAGGTGAAGCTTTGTGAATCGTCACCGCGACGGCTGAGACGGCACGAGGGTTCCGACCTGGAAGTTGGCATACAGGAAGGCCCGGTCCCGGCCAAGCAGCTCCCGCGATCGCCCGTCATCGCGCACCAGCTCGGGCACCTCCTCGGACGGGATCGGGCGTTCGAGCAGTGTGCTCCAGTTCGCCATCCGTGCGCCGGGGCGCGCGGCGCGCACGATCAGCCGATGCAGGTCGATGAAGGCCCCCGGATCCAGCCAGTCGAACAGGTTCGAGCAGTTGAAGGCATCGAAGGAGGCAGGCTCGACGTCGGCCAGGTACCGGTCGATGGGCGCCGTCACCCGCTCGATGCGATCCACCCGGTCCCGGATGGTCCTGAAGTGACGTGCCTGCAGGTACGGGGGCAGGCTTTCTTCACCGACGTGGTGGCCCAGCATGATCAGCGCCAGATACGGGTTCGTGCGAAGTGGCATCTCGACCAGCGCGCGCCGCGCGCGGGCCCGGAAGATGGGGCCGAATCGGGTCTCGGCCACCTGCCGGAAATGTTCCCTGTCCTTGGCACGGGTCATGATGGCGCGACTGAAGAACCCGTCGAACATCCAGCGCCAGAAGGGGCCGTCGATCACCTCGTCGTGGAAGCGGCTCTGGTCTTCGAGGGTCTGAAACTCGAAAGCCGCCTCGAGGCGACGGCGTCCGTACACCGCCCGCATGAGCCGTCCGAAGCCCATCAGGTAGCGCTCCAGGCGCCCGCAGTGGATGATGCCCCGGGCGATCGCCCGGGGATGGGCATCCCAGAACGTCAGGGCCTCCGGGTCGAGCCCTGGGCGCAAGCGGCGGTACAGATCGAGACGCTGATCGGAAGGACGGACCCCCAGCAGGTCCAGCACCTCGGCATGTGCCAGGCGCCGGAACGCTTCCATTTTGAGCGCCAGGAGATGATTCTGGTTCGGATTGAAGTCCAGGGCGACGATCCGGTCCGGATCGGCCACGAGCAGACTGAGCGTGTTACATCCACCCGAGGTGACGGAGAAGACGTGATCACCGGGCCGGATCGCGAGCGCTTCCAGCAGGACCAGCGGATCTTCCCAGCAGTTGCTGTAGCCGATCTCGCGGTGGAAGGGCCGGCGGGCGACCGGATGGTCGGGACGAACATGCGTCACGAGGGCTCACCCTGCGAACGAACCGGACGCCCCGGCCACCAGTTCCAGTCGCCGGCCGCTTTCATGAGCGCCGGGACCATGCCGATCCGCACCAGCGTCGCATCCGCGATCACGGCCACCGCGAGCCCGACTCCGACCATCTGGACCATGATGACCCGCGAGAAGGCGAAGGCACCGAACACGCAAACCATGATGAGCGCAGCACTCGTGATCAGGCCTCCCGTCCGCGACAGGCCCTCCACGATGGAGCGCTCGCCATCCAGCCCCTGGTCCATGGCCTCGCGGATCCGGGAAAGCATGAAGATCTCGTAATCCATCGAGAGGCCGAACAGGACGCAGAACAGCAGCGGTGGCACGATATGCGGGATGGCTTCCGTCCCCTTCGCCAGACCCAGCCAGCCGGCCCCCCATCCCCACTGGAACAGGGCCACGACCACTCCCATCCCGGCACCCACCGAGAGCAGGTTGAGGCATACGGCTTTGAGCGGGACGAGAATCGAACGGTAGGCGAGGGCCATCAGGAGGAAGGTCGTACCCAGGACGAAGCCGACGACGGGCAGATACGTTCGGGTCATCTCACGCTCGAAGTCGTTGAAGAAGGCGGCATGCCCACCCACGTCGAGCCGGAAGCCGGGGGTGTCGTCGCGCGTCGCGTCGCGGGCGAACGCCTTGCTGTCCTCGAAGGTCAGGCGATCCGACAGCACGACCTGCATGCTCACGGACCGGCGATCGCCGCTCACGAAGGTCGTGCCGATCCGGGGATAACGCTTCAGTGCGCTCTCGGGGTCGCGGTACAGGAGCCGGTACGCCAGCGACGAGAGTCCGGCCTGCAGATCGACCGGCCCCAGAACCTGGGCCACGCGCGGATCGGCATGCAGGCGACGCGATAGCTCAAGCAATGTGCCCAGGTGAGCCGGATCGAGTGCTTCGCCTCGATCGGCCGTCAGCACCAGGTTCACGGGGAACAGCGTGGCCCCCAGGCCCATCTCCGTCAGACGTTCCAGGCCCCGCGTGGATTCCATTTCGGCCGGCAACCATCGGTCGTGGGGGAACCCGAGCTGGATGGTGGCCAGGGGTGAGGCCAGGAAGATCAAGAGGCCCAGGGCTGAAACGGCCCATGGCCAGGGCTTTGCCAGGATACGTTCCCCCAGATTCCGGAGCTGATCCGTCCGGTCAGCAAGGGTGGGTAGTTTGAGCCAGCGGGGGGAATCGATCCGCGATCCCAGGAAGGCGAGCCAGGCAGGGAGCCACCCCAGGGCGATGAATACCGATGCGATGACGACGGCAAGTCCTCCGGCACCGATCGACCGGGTATCGAGGATCGGCGTGAAGACGAGACCGGCCAGACCGATCGCGACCATCCCGCCTGAAACCAGGACGGCGTGGCCGGCAGACCGGACGGCTTCCACGACGGCCTCTTCCACCGACAGACTCTTCCGGAGTCCCTCTCGAAAGCGGCTGACGATCAGCAGGGCATAGTCGATACCCAGGGCCAGACCCAG
>JBEIFE010000025.1:0-10847 GCA_040382575.1 Candidatus Sericytochromatia bacterium | reverse complement strand
TGTTCGATGCCTGGCGCACGGCCCTCTTCGCTTCCATCGCCAATGCCATCGTCATGGCGGTCCGGATCCCGGCAGAGGATAAAGCCCTGCGCGAGTTCCTGAACACCGTCAGCCCGTCCGATCCCGGTTCCGGAACTTCAGGGGGCGGCTGAAGGGCTGGCCAGCGGCACTGGACCGGCTCCCCCTCCCCCCGGCGAGGACAGGGCCGCCGCAAACAGCCCGTGCACCTGGTCGTGGAGCCGGGCGGCAGAGGCGGGCGCCCCCTCGCGCTTTTCGACGATCTCTTGATCCAGGATCGCCGCCGTCCGGTCGATCTCGTCAAGACGAGCCTGCATGCCGGGGCCTGCATGGCGACGGGCATCGGCAAGACGTCGTCTCAGCTCGAAGACGGCCACCCGCGCGGACGCGGGATCTTCGCTTGCGAGCCGGGTCTCGGCACGTGCCGACTCGATCTGGGCCTCTCCCAGGGCCCCCTGGAACGCCCGCGACTCGCTCCCCGACGGGGCGCCGCCCCCCCCTCCGCCAGCAGCCCCTCCCTGACATCCACCCAGGATGAGCAGGGCCCCCAGACCGATCCCGATCCACGCACGCATGCCTCGCCTCCTCGTCCCGCACCTGGATCCCGATGGTGGCACCGAGGAGCGCGAAGCCCAAGCGGGAAGCAGGAATCGCGGGCGCCAAGGTTCCCGGTGCGTTCGGGCCCGTGACAGGGGGTTCCGGCTTGCTCACCCTGAGAAAGAGACCGGCCCCGTGAACCCGGTCACGAGAGAGGAGATCCGGATGGAAAAGGAAAAGGAAAAGCTGCGGCGGGAGGCCCTGACGGTCATCCGTCTGGGGCCCGTGACGGACGCCTACATGGGGGACATTCCGGCCCTGGTGAGTCAGTTGAATACCCTGCGCAGCACGGAACTCGTGTCCTACCTGCAGTACAAGCACCACGCCTTCATGGCCGTGAGCCTCGCGATGCCCGGTATCCGAGACGAGTTCCTGGACCATGCGCGGACCGAGGAAAAACATGCGGACCGGCTGGGGGAACGGATCCAGCAACTGGGCGGGAACCCGGTATTCCAGCCAGACGAGATCGCGCGGCTGGCCTGCCAGCACCGGGTCGAGGCCGAATCGGCACCGACCCTGCACGAGATGATCCTCGAGGACCTCGCGCTGGAGCGCAAGCAGATCGAAGCCTATACCTTGCTCATCCGGCAGGTGGGCATGCAGGACCCCACCACCCGTCGCTTGCTGGAAAAGATCCTTGCCGACACGGAGGCCCATGCGAGCGACCTGAGAAGCTTGCTCCAGCGGAGGAACCCCGCCGAGCCATGAGGCATGGAGCCCGGGTCCCGGCCTAGACCCTGACCCGGGCTCTGGCGATCGCCTCGCGGATGGTCCGCACCCAGCGCAGGATGGTCGTCCGATCGAGGCTCGACCAGCGCTCGAACACCGTGGCGAGCGGGGTGCGGATCAGACGCTCGGAAAGAGGGGTCCGGACGGGGAGGCCCGCGTCCGTAGCGCTCACATCCGCCCAGAAGCGGGGCATCTCGAAGCGTTCCAGGGCCGCAACCTCGGCCAGCAACAGGGGCCAGAGGGCGCGACGTCCCGGCATGGACAGGATCGACCGGGCAAGGTGTTCGTGGTGGAGGGCCCAGGCACGTCCATCCGTGAGCGATTCGGGGTCGATCGCATTCCAGAGCTGCGTGACGTAGACCCTAGATGGCCTGAGCGTCAGCCGCACCGTCAGGCCCTCGAAGACCAGGCGCAGCCCGCCCCACGTGGAGTCGAGAGCCCCCCAGTTCACGAGGTACTCGAGCGTCTCCTCGAATGAACGCTCGAGGACTCCCGAATCCCAGTCCAGCCCCGGATCGCACCGCCCCTCACCACATGGCTGGTCGGAAAGTGAGAGAGGGATACCGAAGAACCATCTCGCCCTCGAGGTCAGGTCGCGAAAATCCCGCTCGTTGGCTGGGCTCCCGAATCCGGCCAGGTCGACCTGGTGTCGATCGAGGGTCACGGACCATCCGGGCAAGAGTCCCGTCGTGAGGGGCCCGTGAGGCGGTGGAGGAATCTCGAAGAATTCGGGGCGCCACCTCGGCGCAAACAGCGTATCCGCCTCGAGGAGGACAGGCTCGTCTCCTTGCCAGGCGATCAGATCAGCTGATCCGGACGCCCCCTCGAGCATGGTGAACAGGGCCAGCAACGCACCGGCTCTGCGGGTTCGCTCGAGGCCATGCAGCGAGGGCGGACTGGAGGGCACGCTGACGGTCCAGCCATACACGCCCCGGTCGAGGACCGACGGGACCCGGAGCGGCACGGGGAAGCCCTCGTTCTCGGCACGCCTGAGCCACCGATCGAGCGCATCGTCGATGGCCAGAGACCGGGGGCGATAGACGAGGGTGAGGCCTCGCGAGAACTCGACTTCGAGCGCACCACGGCCGCCCCCGCTGACCGGACTTCCAATGGCGCGGATCTCGATGAGATCGCCCGGATCCTCACCCAGCCACTCCTCGAAAAGAGCCTCGTCAGTCTCGAATCGGTCCATGAACTCCCGGAACGCCTCGAGCCAGTCGAGGGTCCGCTGGCCCGATAGACGCGTGAGAACCGGGTAGCGGGTGAGCAGCATCTCACGCCAGCGCCCCCGAAGAGATCCAGCAGGCATGGCAAGCATGCCCGGCTCCTTCGGCGCGAGACGTGCCACCAGCTCGACCAGGCGAGCCGACAGGATGCGGTTGAAGGCGGCCCGAAAGATGCCCTCATCCGGCGGGAGTTCGAGAGTCGCGGACGCAGCCACGACAAGAGGTTCGAACAGTCTTTCAGCGGGCGATCCCCCGGGGTCCTCGTCGAGGGGAATCTCGAGGGCCTCGCACCAGAGTTCCGCCCACGCCGGAAAATCGAGATCCAGCGGAACAGGCGCCTGCAGGGCTCGTTCGAGCTGTTCCTCGTTCCAGTCCTCGAGTTCGAGCCAGCGCAATCGCCGCGTCTCGTCTCCGCCCGTCACGGTGGCCATCCACCGCTGGACCCAGTGTCGGGCTTCACCAGGGCTCAGCCCGCCGCCGGGCTGGGCGACGATCTCGCGCAGCGTCCGGGAGGCCAGGATGCAGGAAGTCCAGTCGAAATCGGATGTTGACATGGAACCTCCCTCCGAGAGCTCCAGGTCATTGTAGATCGAAAGGTCGCGAAAGCGTAGAGGGTCCGGATAATCCGGCCCCCCGGTTCAGCGAGAGGCGACGACGAAGTTGACGAGACGGCCAGGGACGACGATCTGCTTCATGATCGCCTTCCCGTCGAAGTAAGGCCCGAGGACCTCGAGTTCACGGGCCTGCGCGAGAATCTCGTCCTGGGGCAGATCCCGCGCGACCGTGAGATGCCCTCTGACCTTGCCGTTCACCTGTACAGCCAGCTCGACCGTCTCCTCGACGGTGAGGGCCGCGTCGAACGCGGGCCACGGCTCGTATGCGAGCGATTCCGCATGCCCCAGGCGGCTCCAGAGTTCCTCGGCCAGGTGGGGTGCGAAGGGAGCCAGCATGAGCACGAAGCGCTCGACGGTACGCCGCGGGAGCACGGTGGATCGGGTGGCATCGTTGAGGAAGATCATCAGGGCGCTGATGGCCGTATTGAGGCGCAGCCCCTCGATGTCCGCACCAACCTTGGCAATCGCCCGGTGCAGCGAGCGCTCCAGGCCCATCTCGGAGAGCGGATCGACGTCCCGGATGACCGGATTGAGCGACTCTTCGGCTCCCACGACCAACCGCCAGGCCCGCTCGAGGAAGCGGTGCGCCCCCGAAACGTTCTGGGTATTCCAGGGCTTGGCGGCCTCGAGAGGCCCCATGAACATCTCGTAGACCCGGAGCGTGTCCGCCCCGTACTGCTGGATGACGTCATCGGGATTGACGACGTTGCCGCGGGACTTGGACATCTTCTCGCCGTTCTCGCCGAGGATCATGCCCTGATTGAAGAGCTTCTTGAAGGGCTCCTTCGTCGAGACGAGCCCGAGGTCATACAGCACCTTGTGCCAGAATCGCGCATACAGCAGATGCAGCACCGCGTGCTCGGCGCCCCCGACGTACAGGTCGACGGGGCCCCAGTACGCTTCCCTCTCGGGCGAGAAGGGCTGCCGATCGTTCTGCGGGTCCATGAAGCGCAGGTAGTACCAGCAGGAGCCGGCCCACTGCGGCATCGTGTTGGTCTCGCGCTTCACGGGCTTGCCGTGGCGCGTCGTCTCGACCCAGTCGGTGGCGAGTGCGAGCGGGCTCTCGCCCGTCCCGCTGGGTCGGATCTCCTCGAGCATGGGCAATTCGAGCGGGAGTTCATCCGGGGTGAGGGCTTCCCAGGTCCCGTCGGCATGGTGCACGACCGGAATGGGTTCACCCCAGTAGCGCTGCCGGCTGAAGAGCCAGTCCCGCAGGCGATAGTTGATCTTGCGGGCACCGTGGCCCGCTTCCTCGAGCCAGTCGGTCATGGCCCGCTTGGCGACCGCGACGTCGAGCCCGTCGAGGAAGGCGGACTGCACGTGCGCCCCGTCGCCCGTGTGAGCGGCCTGATCGAGATCGCCGCCCTCGACGACGCGCACGACGGGCAAGTTCATGACCTTCGCGAATTCCCAGTCGCGCTGGTCATGTGCTGGAACGGCCATGACGGCGCCCGTGCCGTAGGAGGCCAGCACGTAGTCTGCGATCCAGACGGGGATCGCCTGACCGTTCGCCGGATTGACGGCGTGGGCGCCCGTGAAGACGCCCGTCTTCTCGGTGGCGAGGTCCGTCCGGTCGAGATCGTTCTTGCGGGCGGCGGCCTCCTGGTAGGCGCGCACGGCCTCCCGGCAGTCCTCGGTCGTGAGGGTCTCGACGAGCGGATGCTCGGGCGCGAGCACACAGTAGGTCGCCCCGAACAGGGTGTCCGGACGGCTCGTGAAGACCGTGAGGGCCGCATCGTGCCCCTGCACCCGGAAGGTGATCTCGGCGCCCTCGGAACGGCCGATCCAGTGGCGCTGCATCTCGAGGACGCTCTCGGGCCAGTCGAGCTCGGCCAGGTCCTCGAGAAGCCGATCGGCATAAGCCGTGATGCGGAGCATCCACTGCCTCATGGGCTTACGCACGACGGGATGGCCGCCGCGTTCACTCTTGCCGTCGATGACTTCCTCGTTGGCCAGCACCGTGCCCAGCGCCGGGCACCAGTTGACCGGCACCTCGGCCACGTAGGCGAGGCCCTTCTCGACCAGCTTGAGGAAGATCCACTGCGTCCATCGGCTGTAGGAGACGTCCGTCGTGCTGAACTCGCGCGACCAGTCATACGAGAAGCCCAGGCTTTTGATCTGGCGCCGGAAGTTGTCGATGTTGCGCTTCGTGATGATGCTCGGATGCTCACCGGTGTTGAGCGCGTGCTGCTCGGCTGGCAGGCCGAAAGCATCCCAGCCCATCGGGTGAAGGACGTTGAAGCCCTTCATGCGCTTGTAGCGCGAGATGATGTCCGTCGCAGTGTAGCCCTCGGGGTGCCCCACGTGCAGACCGGCTCCCGAGGGATACGGAAACATGTCGAGGACGTAGTACTTGGGACGGCCGGGATCTTCCGTCACCCGGAAGGTCTGGTGCGCGTCCCAGTGGTCTTGCCAGCGGGGTTCGATGACGCTCGGTTCGTACTTCGACATGGGCTCCTCGGCGAGATCGGATGCAAATGTCGGAGTATACCAGACCCGCTCTAGCCCGGCGCGAGGTCCTCGCTCTCGAGTGCGCTGTAGACTGGCTGCGAGGTCGGGGTCGGTAGCCCGACCTGCTGGAGCGCCTGGTTGAGGACGACGGGCTCGACGCGGACGAGGCCATCCTTGGAAAGGATCGCTCTCAGGCGGTGATAGACCGGCTCACCATGTGGACCGCTGCAGACCCGCAGCACGACGTTCAGGTGGTAGACCTTGGGGCCCTGGAGGACCTCGAATCCGCCCTGCTCGGCATCGAAGCACGGGACCTCGACGGAGGGGTCCGACAGTCGGTGCTGGAGCGCCGCGACAGAATACCGGAGGATGTGCTTGACATGCCGTCTTGGATGCGGGGCCTCCAGGATCGTGCGGGGATCGAGCGTGATCTGATGCCGGTAGGCCAGTACAGCCTCGCGCTTCTCTTCGTCGAGATCCTGGACATGCGTGAAGTCCCGAACCTGTCGTATGTCGCCCGGAAGGCTCGACTTCTCGCGAAATTCGAACGTCTGACGGCAGGTGCCCACGCGCAGTCCGGTGAGCGGATCCCGGATGCGGAGCTTGCGGGCGGGCAAGAGGACCCCGACGGTCGTCGAGAGCCGCTCCCGGACGAATTCCTTGATCCGGTCCTTCAGGATGTAGACCCCCACGATGATGGCGATCAGCACCGCCGTGGACACTCCGTGCAGATGGACGTTGACGTTGCGATCGCCCAGCGTACTCCAGAAGGCGGCGAGTGCCGCGCCGATAGCCGCGAACCAGCCCCTCCACCGGTCGGCCTCACGGATGGTCTCGACATCCAGCCAGAGCACCTGGGCGAGATACTTCTTGAGACCACTGACCCGGTACGTATAGCGCTCGAGCGAGGGGGGATGCTCGCGATCGAGCACGAGGTATCCGCGAGCCACCCGGTGAACGTGTTCGGCCTCCGCGACGCGCAGCAGATACGCTTCCAGGGCTTCACGCCCCTCGAGATCTCCCGGTGGAAGGAGCGCGTGCAACTTGGCAAGATGCTCGTCGAAACGGTACGTCAGGATCTCGTCGAGCCGACGCAAGACCCGCGGCAAGCCCCTTGGATCGCCCATCGTGGCCGGCACGTGGAAGCGCATGAGGGTGCGGATACGGTCGAGCAGCCGGAGGTCTTCCTCGATCTCGTCTCGCCAGGCCCCGGCGTCGAAGGGTCGCCGATTCGCCCGGTCGTGACGCAGGGCAGCCCGACGATCGCGCCAGTGGGCGATGACGACGCAACCCACCAGCTTGGCTTCCTGGATGGCCAGGCCTTCCTCGCGCGGTGTTCGATCCGGTCGGTCGGCCATCCGGACCAGGCGGAACGCCAGGCGATTGAGGGGTGAATCGGTATGGAGCGGATCCGCCAGCTCACGGATGGACAGCGTGGGCGTCTTGAATCGCAGGTAGCTGAAGACGTCACGGAAGAAGTCGTCGCGCGTGTAGTCGATGATCGTGATACCCATCTGGGTGGGCAGAAAGAAATACGCATCCACGCGGGTTCTCACCCGGCCATCGGGGTGCGCGAGATGAGGCGAGACCTCGTAGTTGAGCTCGATCTCGAAGTGCTGGCGATCGTGAAGCGCGATGCGCGCCTCGAGCCCGGGATCGCGAGCCAGGTTCCCGTCCCCCATGACGCCCTCCAGAACCGCCACCTGAACCGGGAGCACGTCCCCGGTTGCAGCCCACCCGCCAACGCGGCCTGGAAGGAGACGATCCACCGTGGTGATCACATGCCCTCCGGGAGACCGAAACACGGGGTCGTAACGTAAATTTACACGCCGTCAGGCTCGAATGAAGATAGCGCGCCCGACACAGGATTCTGGCGATCAACGATCTGCCGGATTCTGGACCGTCTGCCGATGCGCGTTATATGCGCTTGACGACAACAAATTATGGCAGATAATCATCTTGGGCCTCTTGGTCCGGCACGGCTTCTGGAGGCTACCCCTCGCCCTTGCGAGGCTCCGGAGCCGTGTCTCTAAATCGAGGACCATGACAAAAATCCCCCCGCTTTTGGCGGGGGGTTTCGACTTTCCGGGAGGTGGCCAAGGTGGGAGTCGAACCCACACGCCTTTCGGCGCTCGATTTTGAGTCGAGTGCGTCTGCCATTCCGCCACTTGGCCTCTCCTCCATTCTAGGCGCCGGAGAACTCCGTCGCAAGTGATGGAGGCCGGATCAAGTCACGAGGATTAAACTTCGATTGTCTGGAACCGAGAATCCTGTTGGGCGGGTATAAAGCCCGTGCGGGGTCCAGGGGGGGGTAGCCAGCATGCGCATCGATCCCCGTATCCACGCTCAGGTCACCCGGATCGACGGCATCGCGGTCTCGCTTCCACCCGCTCCGCTTCCACCGGTGGCCGAGCCCGCGGTTCAGGGAGACGTGGCGGAGCTCACCCGGGGTGAGCCCGGGACGATGCGTTTCGCGCGGCTCCGGACCGCCCGTTCCGGACGTCCAGCACAGCCCCCCTCCTCGAAGCAGCCGGAACGCGACACGCTCGACTTATCCGACCCATGGCGCAAGCGGATCCGGGACGTTCATCCGGATCTCGGCTCCGGCACACTCCCGACGTCGGACGCCACGAACACCCCCGCAAAATCCGATGAGTCGACGTCGATGGGTGAAACCTTCGACGGCTGGATCGACCGCCTTCTGGAACTGGCACTCGGGCCAGTGGCAGTTGACCGGCGACGGGCAGGGCGCGAGCATCAGAATCTCGCTCAGGCGCGAACCATGCCGCGCGACGAGGCGATCGCCCTCTTGCGACGGACCGTCCAGCGCGACCCCGGCGCCCACGATGCTCGACGGGGGCTCGCGCGTCTCCTCCTGCAGGCAGGTTCCCACGCGGAAGCCGAGGCCCATTTCCAGACCCTTCTGACTCGCAACCCCCGGGATTACACGCTCCAGATCGGTCTCGGAGAGGTCTATTACCACCTGGGGGAACCCGTCCTGGCCCGGCAGGCCTTCCTTCAGGCGGCCACGCTTCGTCCCCGGCACAGCGATCCACCTGCCTGGCTGGGGATTCTCGCCTATGATTCAGGCAAGCTCGCGGAGGCCTCTCGAGCACTCGACCGCGCCATCCAGCTGGACCCCACCCACGTCGTCGCCCGGCACTACCAGGGGCAGGTGGCTCTCCAGATGAATGACCCGCTGCGCGCCAGCTTTCAGTTCGACATGGTTGCGCGCCTCGAGCCAGGCCACGGGCGCCCCGAGGCCGTGACGCGCCCCCTGCTCCCGGCCCAGGGGACCGGAGCCACCGCTCCTGGGACGACCCGGTGGAAGTCGCCGCGTCGCCCGGAATGAACAGAGCAGCCCCGGAAGGCCTCGGTTCGTACTAGAAGGCGACCCCGACACCGACTTCCGGCACACCCAGGGTGGTGGAGCCCGGTGTGGAAACCAGCAGAGGAAACTGGCCCAGCAAGCGGATCCGGACCCAAAGTGACGGCCATCCGAGCTCATGCATCCAGGAAAGCGCGAATCGCCCGTCCAGCGCCTGTCTGGGTGCACCGGGTCGTCCCTCCAGGACGGCGACCAGCCCCCCCTCCCAGGCTCCCCAGCCGCCCAGGAGAGCTTCACTCTGACGGGCCGAGCCTACCAGTCCGATGCCCTCGCGACCTTCGACCGCCACGACGGGTGCCCAACCGGTCATCGCGTGGCCCCACGCCAGTTCACAGCCCGCTGTTCCTCCGGCGCTGACGGTGATCCACAGCGTGCTGGCCCCAGACGTCTCGAGCGCCTCCTGGACCTCGATTCCCGGTTTCCAGTCCCCTGGACGGGCGATCGCCTCGGCCAGACCGTCGCTCCGGATCCGGAGCCGCGCGAGCCCGTCCGAACCCGCGATCGCGAGTACCATGCCCGGCTCCCACGAGCCGTCACGAGCCTCCCCCAGCATCCACGCCCCATCGGGCAAGGACTGTTTTACCGTTCCACGTACCGGGAACCAGCGGCGCAGATCCGACTCGAGAGCCCCTACCAGCTGACGCTCGAGTTCTCGCTCCACGTCAGCGGGAGTCGTGCCACGGGCCTCGAGACGTGCTCCGCCACTCCGAGTCGCCTCGTCGCCCGACTCCGACGAGACGGACCACGTGACGCGGGCCACCGTGGTCCAGAGCCCCCCCCCTCCATCCAGCCAGGCCCAGACCGGCCGCGCGGGATCGAGTGCGGCGATCGCGAGTCGGCGCCCGGACGGACGGAGCCGGTATCTCGGGGAAGCTTCCCATCTCGTGGCGAGACGCTCGATCCAGCGCTGCTCGGCCGCCCGATCGATCGGTCCCACCGCCTCGGCCCTGATGGGAAGGGGATCGGCCCACGCCGGTTCGATAGCGGTTAAGGCCCCGAAGAGGAGGGGTACGATGTATCGTGCTCTTTGACCCGGGAGGTCATTCCCGATGCATTTCGGCGTCGTCGTCCTGATCGTTTTCATCCTCGTGGCACTCGCAGCCCAGGGCCCGAGCGTCAGCGGCCTGCTTTCAGGTCACGCCGCCCTGATCGTCATCGGCGGCACGCTGGCCGCGACCTTCATGTCCTACCCCGCGCGACTGGTCTTCCGCATCCCCCGTCTGGCCCTGGAAGCCATGCAGGCCGAAAAAATGGAAGTGACGGCGATCGCCGCCACCCTCATCCAGGCCTCTGACCGCTTGCGAACTGCAGGCGCCCACGGCCTTCAAGGTCAGCTCAAACAGATCAAGGATCCGTTTCTCAAACGAGGCCTCCAGTACATCGCCGAGGGATTCGACGCCAAGGAGATCCAGGACCTCATGGAGGCGGAACTCAGCGGCATCCGCAGCCGCCACCGGCACGGCATCGCCATGTTCGAATCCCTGGGCGGATACTCGCCGACCCTCGGTATCATGGGCACCGTCATGTCGATGGTCGGCATCCGCATCGCAGTACCCTTGTTTGATTACGCTAAGGCGGACCAGTTGCCGGTCCTTGCCGATCTCATAGCTGAAGCGGCCTTTGCCGTCCGTCCGTCCTTCCCTGAGCTGTAGGCTGGCGTATCGCGGGTCATTGAGGGGCGCGTAGAGAGCCTCCACGACGGCATCCGAAAGCGGTTGGCTATCTTCGTCTAAGACCGTCACCGAGACATCGATCGCGAGCAGGGGTAGGGTGCCGCCTAACACCAAGAGGAACGTGGTTATACTTTTCATCGGTGTGCAGGGG
>JBEIFE010000024.1:0-10867 GCA_040382575.1 Candidatus Sericytochromatia bacterium | reverse complement strand
GCGAAGTGGGCCGTCGCATCCGTCCCCTCGAGCAGCGGACAGGGCGTGTCCAGGAGCGGGCAGACCTGCCCGTCCCGGAAGCGGGCGGCGGTGGCCGCGAGGCGTTCGCGTTCGGCGGCGATCGCTGCCTGGTCCGCTTTTCGAGCCTGTCCCTGCTCGAGCAACGGGGTCAGCCGCGCGGCCTCGGGGCCCGCGGCCAGGGCCTGGTCCAGGTCGCGGGCCAGGGTGGTGACCTCTTCCTTCAGGGCCGCGTGGCGTTTCTCGGCCTGCTCGGGGCGCCCCGCGAGGCTCCTGGCCTCGGTTTCTTGCCGGCCCAGCTCGGTGAGCTCCGCCTCGAGCCGGTCGAGCTGCCCCCGGACGTCCACGAGCTTCGCCAGGGCATCGGGCGGGGCCTGGCAAGCCGCGATCCAGCTCCGGTGCTCCGCCTGTTCAGTCGTACGCGCCGTCCGGGCGGCTTCCTCGCGTTCGAGTGTCCGGACGAGGTCGTCGTGGGCCTTCTGGACCTGGCCGAGGCGTGCAAGCTCGGTCTCCAGCCAGGTTTGCCGCGCGCCGAGGGGCTCCAGGCGCTTCGCCTCGGCCTCGTCTCCCTCGAGACGGATGAGGCGCTCGCGCGTCTCCTGCCGTTCGCGCTCCAGGCCGCGCTGCTCGACGCGGGCAGCCTCGCGCGCGAGTCCCAGTTGTCGCCAGGCCTCCAGCCGGGTTTCCAGGTCCCGGCGTTCGGTTTCGAGGAGCTTGGCTCGCTCCACGGTGTCCTGGAGAGATTCCCGCTCGCTCCGGGCTGTCCGGGCCGCTTTCAGGCTCTGGGCGAGGTCGTCCTGCCGGGCCGTCTGCAGCGAGAGCTCGCGGTCGTGGTTCGCGAGCGCGTCCCGGGCGCCCTGGCGATCGCGTTCGAGCCGCTCGAGGCGGTCGAGGACCTCCCGGAAGCCTCCGATTTCCCGTGCGAGCCCCGTGAGCTGGCGCTCGGTGTGGGCCAGCTGGGTCGTGAGCAGCTCTTGCTGCCGCTCGAGGGGCTCGAGTCGTTCCAGTCGGCCGGCAGCATGGGCGATCGCCGTCTCGTGGGCCGCGGCCCGCTCGCGCACGAGCGTGACGGTGTCGCGCAGACCGTCCGATGCCTCGCGGTACTCCTCGACGCGCAGCAGGCGGTCGAACACGGTCTTCCGGCGGGCGGGCGGCTCCAGGAAGATCGCCGTGAAGGTGCCCTGGGGCACGCCGATGGTCGTCTGGAAGAACTCCCGGAGATCCACCGTGGGCTCCAGCTTCAGGTGCGCCTTCAGCCAGGCCAGGACGTCGGTCTTCTGCTCGGCGACCTTCGTGCGCGTGGCGGGGTCGAGCACGTGGTACTGGGACTTCGTATTGCGCACGACGGTGTAGGGGCGCCCGTCGAGCCCCGACTCGAAGGTGACGCGCACGATGCCCGTGGTGGCCCCGCGGCGGACGAAGTCCTCCTTGCGGTAGGGCATGTGGTCGAACAGGGTGAAACCGATGGCTTCGAGGATGGTCGACTTGCCGGCGCCGTTGGGGCCGCAGATCGCGTTGGTGCCGCGCTCGAAGTCGAAGGTCGCCTGCCGGTGTCGCTTGATGTCCTCGAGTTCGACCCTCAGGACGTGCATGCGGCCTCCACGTGGGGGTCGAGGTGCCGGGCCACCAGGTCGGCCAGGTGGGCCGGGTCGGCACCGGACAGGACCTGGCGCTTGAGGCTCGCGAGCAGGTCACCCGTGGTGTCGGCGATCGCCTCGTAGCGGCTGTCGCGACGGGCCAGCTCGCGCAGGACCTCGCGCTCGAGGGCGGGGCGATCGCGTTCGGGACCGACCTCGGCCAGGCCCGCCACGTCCGGCGGCAGGGCCTCGACCGACAAACGCGCCACCTGGGCGTCGAAGGCCTCAAGGATAGTCTTCTCGAGGGAGGCCCGGTCGATCTCGTGGCGCCGGAAACCCAGGCGCCCGACCAGCGTCAGCTCCACGACCGGGCGTCGGACGGCGTCCGAGGTGGGGTGCTGGGGGGTGAGCACCGCGGCTTCCCGGCGAACGTGGGCGATCGCGGCCTCGATGAGCCCTGCGGGATCTCCCCAGGGTGTCACATCGAACGAGCTCCGGTGGACGGGCCGCTGGGGCTGGTCCGAGCCGTGGGTGGCCACGTGCGATCGGTTCTCCGGGTCGATCTCGACCCAGTAGTATCCCCGCTCCTCGCGGTACTCGGCCACGTTGAGGGCTTCCAGGCTCCCGGGGTTGTAGATCCAGCCGTCGGCCTCGTAACGCTTGTGGATGTGACCGAGCGCCAGGTAATCGACGCCGGCCGCCCGCAGGGGCGCGAGGTCGCCGACGGTGAGCCCGCCCTCGTAATGGTCGAGGAAGCCGTCGAGGCCCGCATGAAGCATCATCAGGTGGTAGGGGGCGGGGGGCAGCTCCCCGAGTGACCGGGCCAGCGCGGAGACGAGCTTCGCCGTCGTGGAACCGTACCACATGCTGCCCAGGATGCGGACATCGCCGTGGTCGATGTACGAGCCGCGCCGCGTGGCGGGGTCCCAGGGCACCAGGTGGGGAGTGCCATCTTCGGCGTGCACGGGCTCGAGCAGGTGTAGCAGGCCCCACTCCGAGAGGTAATCGAGCCACGTCACGCGCGAGGTGAAGCCCTTGCGGTCGTGATTGCCCTCGATGGCGTACACCGGGATGCCGGCCTGGCGCAGGGTGTCGAAGACCTCGGTCGCCTGGGCCAGGACGGCCGGCTCGATCTGGCGCCGATCGAACAGGTCGCCTGCCACGATGACGAAGTCCGCCCCGCGCGGGATCGCCACCCGCCTGACGGTGTTGAGCAGCACCCGGTGGTAGTCGCGGCTGCGCTCGGCATCCTGGTAGGGCGTGGCCCCGAGGTGGACGTCCGCGACGTGAAGGAAGCGGACGGGCTTCACGCGAGCGCGCTCTCGAGGGTGCGGGGCAACCGCAGCCAGAGCCAGATCAGGGCCAGGAAGGACGTCCCCATGAACGCCACCGAGTCGATGGTCGGGGCTCCGAAGATGCGCAGGCCGATGCCGATCATGGCCGGGATCTCGCTCAGGATACCCACCATCGCGACGCGGCCGAGCAGGGCCTGGGCGCGGGGCGTGAGTTCGGAGCTGCGTTCCATGCGGCCATGGTGGCGGTTCGAGAGGGCCCGCATCTTCTCGCCCGTGAGGCTGCGAAAGAGCCACCAGGCCCCGCCGAGGGCCGCGAGGCCGGGCAAGAGAGTCAGGTTCGCCACGAGCGGGGACAGGCGCTCCGGGAACCGGATGAAGAACCACAGCACGGGGGCATAGATGGCCACGCCCCCGCCCATCGCGAGGATCGTGAGCCGTGCGCGGCGCTGGACCAGCACGAGTTCGTCTAGACGCGACACGGGGGCTCCTTTCCCGTAAACGATTCCTCATGGTAGGGTCCGGCTCGCCGGGTGACAACCGTTCCCCTCGTGGCCGGTGTAGCATGGGGTCCGTTTCCCCAGTCATCCGGGAGTGTTTACCCATGGCCCGCCGTTCACGTCCCACCGCCGCGCGTCCAGTGGCTCCCGAGGAGGTCTACGAGCCGATTCCCGATCGCCCTCGCCGTTCCTGGGTGGTCCGTCTCGGCATCCTGATCGTGGGAGGGGCGGTCGTGATCTCTTCGCTCATGCCGCTCTTCGAGATGTTCAGCGCTGGCCCCCGCCCGGTGGCCCCGGATCCCGGCCTCCAGGCCGTCGCGGCTGCCGAGGAGGCGGTCGTGGCCGATCCAGCCGATCCTGTCCGGTGGGAGGCGCTCGGCGACGCGCTGGAGAAGACCGGAAAATCGCAGGAAGCCGCTCTTGCCAGGGCCGAAGGGGCGCGGAGGAGACGGACACGAGCCGTGAGCAAGCCGGTTCCCCCGACCAGCCGCTGAATTCAGCTTCGATCGTTGGCCCGCGGCCCCCTCACTGAGCCTGTTGCGGGTATGAATACCTCGGGTGTCATCGGGAGGAGTGAAACGTGAACAGGCTGGGCGGCGAACATTTCTCCTGGGAGAATCTCGTCGATTCGCGGGGGTTCGTTCCGCTGTACCAGCAGGCCCGGGCTCTGATGGACCGCATGTACGATCTGGGCAAGCCCCTCGCGTGCGTCGCCCTGCGTCTGGAGCCCCGCTCGGCCGCGGACTGGCCTGGTTCGCTCGTCGAGGGTGGGCGGGACTTCACGCTCCAGGCGCTGAATCAGCGGCTCCGGAGTTTTCCGCGCGGTGAGCCCCAGGTGGCACCAGCCATCCTGGAACGTGCCGGCGATGTGGTTTTTCTCCTCCTGCCTGGCCGGGGCGCGGCCTCGCACGGAGCCGATGTCGCGGAAGTTCTCGATGCATTGGCTGCCTCCCCCTGGCCCGTCGCCGAGGGTTTCATCCCCAGGCGAATCGTCGCCGGGATGGCGTTCTGGTCTCCCGCCATGGTGTCGCACGACCCGATGGTCCTGCTGGGGAGCGCCTTCCAGGCACTCGTCCTGGCCGCATGTGGTGGCTCGTCCCCCCTTCCAGGGAGCGTGAACGTATTGCCCGACGATGAGCTTCAGTTTTCAGCGCTGCTCTGGGAAGGTCCCCGACGAGCACCCGGGACGGCACCCATCACGTCGCCCACGCAGATCAGGAGGGCCCCCCCGGCCAGCCAGTTACCCGTGGAAATCGTGCAGGCCCGCGAGGCCCTTCGAGCGGCGCCGGATGATCCCACGCTCTGGCTCGCCCTCGCCGAGGCGTGCGAGGCAGCAGGCCTGCAGGAGCAGGCGCTCGTCGCTCGTGATCAGGCGCGGCGTCACGCGGCGGCGGAGGGAGCCCCCGAAAGTGTTGCGGTAGCGCCACCGCCCGTGACGACCCAGGATGCCCGGGGCAGCGGGAGCGGGCAGGTCGTGCTCGGTCGCAAGGAGCGCATGAAGCGCGGAAATAAGCCACGCACGTCGCATTGATCGCGTTTTTTTAAATTTCCATCAAGTCGCTTCAGAAGAGCCTGGCTGGGTCGGATGGATGGACTGGCAGGGCCGTTCATCTGGAGGTAGCGACGATGACCCAGGAATGCGGCAGTCATGGTTCCTGGGAAGCGATCGCCAGCCACCCGATGTTCCCGTGCCTGATCAATCAGGTGCAGTCGATGGTCACCCATTTGCGGGAGGTCCGTCGTCCCCTGACCCTCCTGGCCTTTCACTTTCAGCCGGAAGACGCGAGTCGCCTGCCGGATCGACTCCTCGAGGGCTGCCGCGAGCAGACACACCAGGCGATCGCCGGCACCTTGCGGGACATGGCGCTCCAGCACGACCGGCCCGATGCGCCCTTCTCGGTCGGGGTCGGATCCATCTGTTTCGTGCTGCTGCCCGGGCGTGATGACCGGAATCGAGACCAGGACCTCACCGAAATCCTCGACACGATCGCTCGGATCCCATGGATGCTACCGCGAGGCGTGGTCGGACGTCGCATCCGTCTCGGTCTCGCGTCCTGGGATCCCACCATGGCGTCCGATGATGCCCGACTTGCTCTGGGCAGAGCCTTCGAGGCTCTCGTGATGGCCACGTTCGGTATGGCGGATCCGCTGCCGCCGGCTTTGCCCGTGCATCCCCATGATCAGGTTCGCCTCGCGATCAACGCATGGGCGCCTGCCCGGCGTCGGTCGGTCGTACCCGTTGCCGGTATGTCTCCCCAGACTGCCAGGAAGGCCGTCGAAAATCCGGGTGCCCGTACCGCTTCCACGCGGACCCTGCGTCGCCAGAAGGCACGTGCCTCGAAGCCGGCCGCGCGGCCCTGGTGGAAAATCTGGTGAGTGGTGAAACGTTCAGCCCCACGTTGACAGGGGGGCTGAGCCCTGATCCTGATCCTGATCCTGATTCCATCTAGGAGCTGGGGGGGGCCCCCAGGATGCCCCCGGAGGTTCCGGGTACCGAAGCGCCCGGAGGAAGCGGACTGCCCGAGGGCTGCCCTGACCCGGTCCCGAGGCTGCCGCCGGAGGTGTCCCCCGTGGGGCCGCCGGATGGTGCTCCCGAGCCTGACGATGTACCGCCACCCGAACTGGTCCCGCCCCCTGGTGGCGTCGTCGTACCCGGAGTGGAGCCGGACGTGGAGCCCGAACCTGACGAGGGCGTTCCCCCGAATCCGATCGGCATCCCGGGTGTGTTGGCGCCACCGGCATTTGGGTCAACCGGGTTCACGGTACCGCTCCCGGGCTGATTGACGTTGCCGCTCGTGGGGGAAGAAAAGGCCGGATCGCCCGGTCCGGAGACGGAGGTCGGGCCCGAACCTCCCGAGCCTGGTCCGGATGTGGAGCCTGGGTTATTGAAACTCGAACTGGGGCCGCTCCCCGAGGTGTCAGTGGAAGGGGCCATGGTTCCGCTTCCCAATTGCGATCCGGACGAGTTCGTGGGCATGCCCCCACCCGTCAGGCCCTGATCGGCTCCACCCCCCGAGGCTCCTGTCGAGGGCGATCCCGAGAAGTCGCTCAGATTGCTGGTCCCCCCTGCGCCCGTACCCCCCGAATTGCCGAAGGGATCCGACACCGGAGGGGCCTGTCCTCCCGTCCCGCCTGAACCGCGCTCCGCGGTCGGCTGGAGGGTGTCGAGGCCCTGGGAGGGGCCCGAGTTCAGCCGATCGGCGAAGGACTGGCTCGCACCCGAAGTCGCATTCCCGAACGTGTCGGCGATGCCCCCCGAGACATTGCTCGAGTTGTTGGTCGAGGTGGGCCCGGCCGGAGTTTCCTTCTTGGCCGTCGTGTCTGCCACCGTACCAGTCGCCTTTGCGGCCAGGCTTGTAGCCGTCGGGTCCAGTCCCGTGGGAGCCTCCTCGCAGCCCGTGAGCCAGACCGCGCAGGTCAGGGCGACGAGAGGAACGAACCAGCGCTTCATGGGGGACCTCCTGGTCAGTTCATGGTGACGACGACGCCGTTCTTCAGCGTCATGGAGGGATTACTGGGCACGCCGCTTGGCTGGGTCGCGAAGTAGCGGTAGTTGGCGGTGTCATCCGTGTAGTACAGCAGCCAGTAGGGGTTCCCGTTGACCAGCGTCACGTTGCCACCACTACCCGTGGATCCGTTGACACTGTTGATGTACCAGGGACGACCGTTGCTGGTGCTGATGGTGTAGGTCTTCGTGTTGAAGGTCATGGTTGAGCCACTGCAACTCGCGTAGCCGTCACCCGGATCGACCCGGATGTTACCGGCCGTATCGACCCATGCGTTCATGTAGGGGCTGTTGTGCGAGAGCTGGAGGTAGAACCAGGTCTGGCGCTTCGTGCTGCGGATCATGTTGAACGTCTGATTGCCCGTTCGCCACGGAGCGTACCCCTCGCTGGTCGAGTCGTACCGGCCGCCGTACATGACCCGGTAGTTCCCCGGGTAGCCGTTGGTATTGACCGTGACGGTCTGTAGCGTGCCGATCCGGATGGTGGAACCGGACATGTAACAGTAGGTGGCATCGGGCTCGATCTGGACGGTCCCGCCCGGTGTGACGAAGCCCCAGTCCACCGACCAGTCCGCGTTGAAGGTGTAGATACCGAACCGCTGGCCCTTGATGACCTTGAGTGTCTTGGCGCCATTGACCCAACCTTGCGTGGGATCCTGGTAGTTGTACCACCAGATGTCCGGGGAACCGCTGTCGTGGGCGACATCCTGTACCTGGTAGGTCAGCGGCGCCACCCCACCCACGTCATTTCCGCCGATTGCAGCGCCATTGCTGCGGGTCTGGACCGTCACGTTGCCATTGGCAGCCACGTCGAAGTACAGGTAGTCCCACCAAGGATAGGTGTAGATATAGTAGGTCGTCCCCCGGAGGGCCACCCATTCCACGTTTTCCCCGTATTTGTCCCAGAGCGGGGACCAGCCCTGCCACGTGAGGTACGGGCTGTAGACGTAGGTCCGTAGACCGCTCGGGTTCACCTTGATGCGCTCGACGTTGAAGTTCAGCGCGTTCTGGGCCCCCGAGACGGACGAGAAGACGCCATCCAGCCCGTTGCCATAGGTCTTGATGATGCTGACCACGCCCGCGTCGTTGATCTCGAACTGGAACCAGCCGACGGGCCAGACGTACATCCAGTACTCCTGGTTGGTCGTCAGGTTGAAACTCGCATTCGAGTATCCCGACCATATGGCGTACATCCACCACCAGCCGTAGTACTTGTTCGTGTTGACGTCGACCTTGACGGTCCGGAGCTGGAGCTTGCGAGGGCTGGGCGCATTGTCGAGGTTGGCGCGTGAGCTGTCCCGCAGAGTCAGCGTCCCGTCGGTCCCCACCCGGAACTGGAACGCGTCATCCCAGCCGCCGTACACGCAGAACCAGTAGAGTCCGCCCTTGACGAGCTTGAGCGTCTCGGGTTGCTTGCGCCAGGTGGCCATGCCGTACATGATCCACCACGAGCTGAATCCGTTGGGGTCGATCGCCACATCGACCGTGTTGACGGTGACCGAACCGGCCCCACCCGTCGTCTTCTCGTCCATGGGGACGACCGTCCCGCTCGTGTTCAGATAGAACTTGATGGGTGTCCACCAGTAGGTGCCCGGGCCGTAGAGCCCGTTCATCCAGATGTTCCAGCGTGCATTGGCCACCAGTTTCACGGTCTGGGGGCCGTATATCCAGCTCGTCACGCTCGAGATGTGCCAGGCGAACTCGCTCTGGCCCGGTGTGATCGTCACGTCATAGGTGTTGAACGTCAGCGTACCCGAGCCGCCCGTGGCGACCTGGGACGGGCAAGACACCGTACCGTCGGTGTTGACCTTGAAGTCGAAACCGTCGCTGTCCCAGAGGTGCATGTAGTAGCTGGCACCGGGAGAAAGGCGAACGACCTGGGGGCCTTCCATCCACTGCAGGAAGACTCCCGGCAGGTAGTAGTAGCCCTTGAATCCATTGGGATTGATCGTGACGGAGGTCGACAGGAACTGGAACGGCACCTCGTTGGCCGCCAGCGTCGTGCCGTCACCGGGCCATTTGTAGACCTGCAGGGTCGAAACCGATCCCCCCCACTTGGCCGGCGGGTTGGGCACCATCACGATCATGTACGTCGGGGTCGAGATGTAGACGGGAGCGCGCATGCCCTGGAAGTAGACCCCGTTGATCCACGGGAAGGGGCTGAACCCGTCACCCTGGATGAGCATCAGGGTGCCACTTCCGGCTGACGGCGTGACCACCGAGCTCACGGCCACGTTGTTCACCGCCGTCACCGAGGGTTTGATCTTGCTGATCGAGGCCACGGGATCGAGGTTCGAACCCAGCTGGGCGAGGACATGGCTCGCCATCGCCCGGATCTCGGCATCAGGGTGCGCCGTCAGAGTCGGGGATTCCATCAGCAAGGACGGATCGCTCGATGCATCGACCTTGCCGAGTGTGGCCGTCATCGGCACGTTGGTGGCGTCGAGAGCCGAGATCAAGGAAACGGCCGTCGTCAGGGCATTGATGACGGGCGGAGTCGCTCCCGTGGCGCTGGTGATGCTCTTCCAGACACTGCCACTGCGCACGACGATCGTGCGGAGCCGGACCATCGCGTAGCCGGGGCCATCGTTTCCGGAGCCATTGTAGGTCTCCAGGATGTAAGCCTGGTTGTCGCGGGGAGTGAAGTTCAGGTCGAGCGAGAAGTTGCCGGATTCGTCCGTGAGGCCCGAGACGATGACGTTGCCCGCCCCGTCGAGCAGGGCGACGGTGCTGCCACGCAGGGCCGTGCCCACCGTTGCGGCCACCTGGTACCCCTGGCTACGGGCGTCTTGCAGCAGGCTCACGCGGCCCGCCAGCGGGATATGGGGCTTCGGTGGCTCGGGGGGAGCCTTCGAGGGGTCTGCGGCATGCTTGAAGATGGCCTGCTCGGGCGTGATATCGAGTCCGAGCTTCTTGCCTGCCTCGGCGGCGTCCCGGGGGCCCGACTGCTCGTCGATCTTGGCCGGTTCACCGGTCTCGGGCTTGCCCTTCGCGGCCATCCGGGCGGCTTCCACCACCACGGCCGGATCGGCTCCCTGGGCGGCCTGCAAGCCAGCCTGGACGAGGCCTTCCTGGCTCACCACGGGGGGAGTGCCGGGTGCCTGGCGCTGGGGGGCCGTCCCGGGAAGTCCGGGAATCACGCAACCGCTCAGCAGCCAGAGCGCTGCCAGCGTGACGGTGAACCACTTGGAGGGTCGATTCGCTTGCATCGTCCTGCCCATCCCGTCAGAGCTTCGTCAGCGTGATCGTGGCGACCCCGTCGGGGGCCGTGAACGAGGAGGTCGAGAGAGCCCCGTCGGCCCCGATGGTGAACTGCCTCGGCTTGTCGTAATGAGGCCACTGGTAGAACGTGTAGGGCATCCCCTTGATGAGGGTCATGTCCGCAGTCACTCCCGTCTGCCAGCCTGACAGGCCCCACAGGTACCACCAGAGACCTTCGACATCCCAGGTGAGGCCGCTGGCGCCCGACCACGAGAACCGGACCTTCTGGGTGTTGAACGTGATCGACTGGGCCCCCCCGGTATGCAACGCTCCCGAGGAGACGTTTCCAGCCGCATCGACCGAGAAGTCGCTCCAGTAACTCGGATACCAGTACATGTAGCAGGCGGGCCAGAGCGTATACTTGCGGCCCCGGAGGCACTTGATGGTCCCCGGGCCCTGGCGTCCCGGCCAGTTCATCCAGCGAATGGACCACTTGGGGACCCAGCCGTTGGGGTTGACCGAGATGTCCACGGTGTTGAAGGTGATCTTCCCGGCACTGCCCGTGAAGGTCGTCGGATTCTGGGACTCGACCACGCCAGCGGTGTTGATGCGAAAGAGGCTGTAATAGTCCCAGTCTCCGTCCGGGAGCATGTAGTACCAGAGTCCCTTGACCATGGGCAGCGAGGGATTGCCATCCGGCTGGCTATACAGCCCTCCCACGGCGTAGATGTACCACTTGCCGCTGGGCGAATCGGTGTTGTAGCCGGCGCGGTC
>JBEIFE010000023.1:0-10927 GCA_040382575.1 Candidatus Sericytochromatia bacterium | reverse complement strand
GCTCGATCGCATAGACACCATTCTCGTGGTGATCGAGCAGGACCAGGCGCCGGGGGCCGCGCGAGGCCACCTGGCGGGCCAGCTCGGACCCGATGCTCCCCCCGGCTCCCGTGACGAGGACGACGGCCCCCTCCAGATATTGCAACCACTGCGGGTCGACGTGGACCGGGTCGCGGCCGAGCAGGTCCTCGAGCTGGATGTCCCGCAACATGCGCAGGTCGACCTCGCCACTGGCCCGGGCATGCAGGTCGGGGAGCCACTGGACGCGCGCATCGGTCCGCGAGGCCTTGCGGATCAGGTCGCGCTGGACCCCCAGCGGGACGCTCGGCATGGCGAGCACCACGAGACCGACCCCGAGCCGGAGGGCGATCGTCTCCAGGTCGGACGTGGTCCCGAGTACCTCGGTCCCGTGGATGCGTACGCCCTGGAGTGCCGGGGAGTCGTCCAGGAAGCCCACGGGCACCAGGCCGCGCTCGGGATGGCGACGGATGTCCCGCACGAGCATCTCGCCGGCGTCACCCGCTCCCACGATGAGGACGTGGGTGGACCCTCCCGGGCCGGCAGCACCGCCCGAGGCCTCGTGGCGGAGCCGGAGCAGCAGACGAGCCCCCCCTTGCAGGATGAGGGCACACAACCCCTCGATGATGACGACGGTCCGCGGGAAGCTCCCCTGGGCCGTGAGGTAGAGGAGCAGGGCGAAGCACGCACTGCCCGTCAGCGTGGCCAGCGTCAGCGAGACGAGTTCCCGGATACCGACGTAGCGCCAGACATGCCGGTGAAGACCCCACGACAGGCTGCAGACGAAGCGGACCACGGGAAGGAGCGCGAAGAACATCCAGTACTGGGCGACGTGCGCGCCCGGGATGACGCGGTCGAAGCGCAGGTAGAACGCCAGGGCGTAGGCAATCGCAAAGAGGGGCAGGTCGATGGCAGCCAGGCCCGCCCGTTGCAGGAAGAGTCGACTACGCATGCCGGATCACTCCCCAGAGGTGACCGCGAAGCAGAGGAACCGCCTCGAGCAGGTGACAGACGGCGAGGCTGTGAGGCGCCAGCAAGCGCGCGAGGGGCGGCAACAGAGAGACGCGTTCCAGGCGGACGCGCATGCCTGGAAACAGGGACTGGATCTCGCTCCCACGGACCGGATGCAGGTCGGGATTCCATGGATTGGGGACCGCCACGTCATACCAGAGAATAAGGCCACCGGGGCGGAGGACCCGCTTCATCTCGCTCGCGAGCCCGCCCCGGAGTTCGGGAGTGTCCAGCGAGGAGAAGACGGTTCGCTGCACGACGAGATCGAAGGAGGCGTCGGGAAAGGGCAACGCGCGACCGTCGATCGCCAGCAGATGATGGTGCGGTGCCAGCTGGCGAGCCTTCTCGAGACGCTCGTGCGATATATCCACACCGTGACATACATCCGGATCGACACCGAGAGCGGTCAACCAGCGCAGGAAATGCCCGGACCCGCAGCCGACGTCGAGCACTTGTCTGCCCTGGATGGGCCATATCCCTTCCCGCACCAACGTGCGCATGAAGACCCGTTCCTGACCGTGAACCAGAAACAGATTGGCCGGGTCGGCCAGGTCATAGCGGCGAGCCAGGAGCGAGCGGTCGCGCCGGGCGAATCGCTCGGCGATCCGGGTGATGGCGTCATCAGCGCCCGTCACGCGACCCCTCCGGAGCGAAGCTGACGCGACGGTGGGCAAAAAAGCCGACGACGGTCGTGACGACCAGACACGCGAGCTGGGCGTAGGCGGGCAGCCAGCGGAGACGGAGCAAACCCTCGAGCATGGCTGCATTCAGGAGCCAGACGCCGGTGGCGACCACGGCGAAGCGCGGAAGCTGGGACTCCCAGGTGGTCCGGGACTCCCTGAAGGTCCAGAACCGGTTCATGAGAAACGAGTTGCCCGCCCCCACCACCGTTCCCGCGACCAGTGCAGCCTGGGGCGGCAACGTGAAAACGAGACCGGCCAGGAAGATCGCGTAGGCCACACCCGTGTTGATCAATCCTATCAGGCCATAGCGGAAGGCCTGCAGGACGATGTCGGGTAACCGTGTCGTGAAGCGGCGCGTGAGCATGCCGTCATTGTAGCACTGCGGACCGTGGCAGGCGTCCCCGGAGCATGCAACCGAGGGAGCCGACGATGACGTGCACACCTCCCCGGCAGCATGTCTGGTTTGCACCTTACCAGGCCAGTTTTATGGCCAATTTCACCAAAATAACGTTAATTACTTGCAACCATTCACCCGGATTGCTAGAGTCGAAACATATGGACGCAGCAATGCAATGCAGTGCCTGTGAAGCCCCCTTTCCTCTGGAGATTGCCCATGCCTCGACCCAAGTCCATCTCTGCCCCGCGCAACCGCAAGAACGGGAGCAGCGCCGCGACAGCCACCGTCGAGAAGGCCGTCGCAGCGAAGCGTACCCGGCGTTCCCCCTATGAACTCGTCCAGGTACTCAAGGACCAGCGCGAAAAGCTGCGCACGTCCATGGAGACGAAGATTGCACGCCTGGATGAGCGGATCGAATCGCTCGAATCCAAGCATGAGAGCAAGATCAAGATTCAGGAACTGATCGCCAGCAAGACGCCTGACCAGCTCGAGCAGGAACTGCAGGCCATCAAGGCGCAGCAGATGCTCCTGCGCAAGGCGCTCAAGCAGGGTATCAAGTAACTCACCTGTTCATGAAAGAGGGCGCCTTCCCGGCCGGGAAGGCGCCCTCTTTCATGCGAGTGAGCTCATCCTCGCTGCAATGGAGGAAAGATATCAGGGCACGGTCAGATCATCGATGGATCGAGCGAGCTCGACATCGAGCTTCGAAACACCACGGCAGTCAGGCGTCGTGAGCGAGATTTGGAGCCGATCATATCGCCAGTCCACGTCAGGATGATGCTGGAGTTGCTCGGCAAGTGGAGCCAGGCGTCCCAGAAAGGCGAGCACGGCCATGTAACTCTCGAACCGGATGGAACGGACCAGGCAATCGCCCTCCAGCGTCCAGGCCCGTAAACCTGTGACGGACCGGGCGAGGTCCTCCCCCGCGAGGCGGACGGGAAGCGACCGGGGAGATGAAGACTCGATCTGGACGGGATCCACGGGGAACCTCCCTTTCCGGGTCACGGCTCGATCTTGTCTCGAGACGCGAGCATCCGGTGATTACCGGGTATAAGGTGAGCCGTATACGCGTTCACCCCGGAGAGTCTACCCGCCGTTGTCCGCACGTCACCTGATCCTGTCCATCACCCTGGCCCTGTTCGCCCTGTTCGCCCCCCCGCTGTGCGCCCGGGCCGAGGTCGTCCAGCCCCTGAGGTGGGGCCTGGATCTCGAGGGAGGCGCCCCGTACGCCTTCACGGATCCCGACAACCCGGACCGCATCATCGGGTTCGAGAAGGAACTGCTCGACGAGCTGGGTCGGCGCATGAAGCGCCCCGTCCAGCTCGTTCAGACCAACTGGGACAGCCTGCTTCCTGCGCTCAACCGGGGCAGTTTCGACATCGCTGCTTCAGGCCTCGAAATCACCGACGCCAACCGGACGGCGGCCCTGTTCACCCGGCCCTACTGCGTCTACCAGCAGCAGATCGTCGTGCGGGAAGACGACAACCGCGTCCTCGTCTTCGATGACCTCAAGGGCAAGAAGGTGGGCACGCTGACGGCCTCGGCCGCGCACCGCATGCTCGAGAAACTCGGCGGTGTCGATGTCAAGCTGTACTCGGACCTGTTCGCCGTGTACCAGGACCTCGGCATCGGGCGCCTCGATGCGGTTTTCATCGATCGCCCCGTAGCCGTCTATTACGCGAGCAAGGTGCCGAACCTCCGGTTCATCGACCCCCCTCTGGGCGAAGGCTACTATGGCATCGCGATCGCCCGCGGCAACGAAAGCCTCAAGCGAGAACTCGACGCCCAGCTGGAACGCATGATCGCAGATGGCACACTCAAGTCGATCCTGAAGCGCTGGGACCTCTGGTCACCTGCGCAGGAGAAGCTCCGGGTCTACCACGATCCCCAGCCCGTCAAGTCAGCCGAACCCGTCCCCTGGCAACGGTACTTCCCGATGCTGGTCGAAGGGGCCCTGATGACGGTCCGGATCTCGGTACTCGCGATGCTCCTGGCCATGGGCGTCGGCCTGGCGCTGGCCCTGCTGCGCATCTACGGTCCGCGTCCCGCCCGGTGGTTCGCGACGGCCTATGTCGAACTGTTTCGCGGCACCCCGCTGCTCATCCAGCTGTACCTGCTGTATTACGGATTGCCTAACCTGGGCATCCAGCTGGATGCTTTCGTGGCCGGCGTGCTCGGACTCGGGCTCAATTACGCGGCCAGTGAGGCCGAGAACTACCGGGCTGGCATCCAGGCCATCCCGAGAGGGCAGTCCGAAGCGAGCCTGGCGCTCGGCATGAACCGCTGGCAGGTGCTGCGGCATGTGATCTTGCCCCAGTCGTTCCGCGTGACGCTGCCGCCCATCACGAACGACTTCGTGGCCCTGTTCAAGGATTCCTCGCTCGTCTCGGTCATCACCCTGGTCGAGCTCACCAAGGCCTACGGCATGCTCGCCTCGGCCACGTACGACTACATCGGGCTGGGGATCCTGACGGCCCTGATGTACCTGGCGATCAGCTACCCGGCCACGCTGCTGGCGCGCTGGACGGAAAACCGCCTGCGGCGGGCCTGAGGAGGAACGGGTTTGATCGAGATCGTGGACGTCCACAAATCCTTCGGCCAGAACCGGATCCTGGCCGGGGTGAACCTGTCGGTGGCCACCGGCGAGAAGCTGGTGATCCTGGGACCCAGCGGGTCGGGCAAGAGCACGCTCTTGCGGTGTATCAACCGTCTCGAAGAGGTCGATTCCGGAAGCATCCGGATCCAGGGGCGGGACATCGCGGGAGCCCGACGCGGGGTACACACCATCCGGGCGGACGTGGGGATGGTCTTCCAGGGCTTTCACCTGTTTCCGCACATGAACGTGTTCGAGAACATCTGCCTCGCCCCGCAGCGCGTGAGAGGCTGGGAGCGCGATGAGATCGAACGCTATGCTCGCGAGTTGCTCGAGCGGGTGGGCATGAGCCACAAGATGACGGCCTACCCCTCCGAACTCTCGGGGGGCCAGCAGCAGCGCGTGGCGATCGCCCGGGCCCTGGCCATGCGCCCCCAGGTCATGCTGTTCGACGAACCGACGAGTGCCCTCGACCCCGAGATGGTCCACGAGGTCCTCAAGGTCATCAACGACATCGCCGAAGAAGGGATGACGATGCTCGTCGTCACCCACGAGATGAGCTTCGCGCGCAAGGTGGCCGACCGGATCATCTTCATGGACCACGGAATGGTCCTCGAGGATGCCCCCCCTGACGTGTTCTTCAAGACGCCCGCCACCGAACGGGCCCGGAGCTTCCTGGCCCACCTGCATCGCATGCGCGTCAACACGGGCAAGCTGTCCACGGCCGAGTGAGGAGCGACGCATGAAGGCACGCCGATATCACTTCCGGATCCCGGTCAACGTGACGGCCGAGGTCTATGACTTCGAGGACACGGCATGGTACCGGGCCCGTGTACTCGACCTTTCGGCGCGCGGAGCGCGATTGCGCCTGGCACGCGCGCATCGATGGTCGGTCGGAGAAGAGGTCAACCTGCTCTTCGACTATGACGGTGGCGAAGAAGACGCGTCGACCATGGAGCTGTCTGGCACGGTGATCCGGTTGTCCGGCGAGACCGAGATCGGGGTGGAGTTCAGCCCGCTCAGCGAAACCCTGCAGCATCAGGTGGACGCCGTCCTGTACGGTCCAGTCTGGCTGGCTTCCCTGCAAGAGCGTCAGCCTCAACGGGCCGGCGATCTACGTGATCTCGTCGAGAGCGCCCCGGAATCCGCGCCGACAGACCGCGAGGACGAAGAGACTCGCTCTTTCCAGGCGGCACGGGGCCACCTCCTGCGAGCCTTCGTCCGCACCAGGACTGCGCCCGCCGTACCCGGAGAAAGTGCGGAACAGGCCCCGTGAGACGGGGGGCCTGACAGCAGATGCTGCCAGGCCCCC
This sequence comes from Candidatus Sericytochromatia bacterium, assembly GCA_040382575.1. Classification (GTDB taxonomy): domain Bacteria; phylum Cyanobacteriota; class Sericytochromatia; order S15B-MN24; family UBA4093; genus JAYKJE01. The sequence goes on along the minus strand of JBEIFE010000023.1, from coordinate 4,913 downwards.
CTCGAACGTCAGACGTGCGAAATTACTCCACGAACCAGGGCTCGTTGGTGCGCTCCCAGCCGAACAGCTCACCCTCGGCGAAGAAGATACCCAGCTCGCGCGCGGCGCTCTCGGTGCCATCCGACCCGTGGATGATGTTCCGGCCGATATCACAGGCGAAGTCACCACGGATCGTGCCGGAAGCGGCGTTGGCCGGGTTGGTCGCGCCCATCATGGCGCGGGCCGTGGCGATCACGCCCTTACCTTCCCAGGCCATCGCGACGATGGGGCCGGAGGTGATGAAGCCGACGAGCCCTTCGAAGAAGCCCTTGCCGGCATGCTCACCGTAGTGGGTCTCGGCCTGGGCGCGCGAGACCTGCATGAGCTTGAGGCCGACGAGCTTGAAACCCTTGCGCTCGAAGCGGGCGATGATCTCGCCCACGAGACCGCGCTGGACGCCGTCGGGCTTCACGGCGAGGAAAGTGCGTTCGGTTGCCATGTTGAAACGTGGTTCCTTTCTTCGGACCGACTCAGGCGCGCTTCATCGCGAGCGCCCGACGCGCCGCCTGGGCCACGTCACGAGCGGTCAAGCCGTACTTGTCGAGCAGCGCAGCGGCCGTTCCCGACTCTCCGTAGGTGTCACGGGTTCCCACCCGGACGACGGGGACGGGGCAGGCCTCGCCGAGCACCTCGGCCACGGCTCCTCCCAGTCCCCCGATGATGTTGTGCTCTTCGGCCGTGACGACGGCTCCCGAGAGGCGTGCCGCCTCGATCAGGGCATCCCGGTCGATCGGCTTGATGCTGCCCATGTTGAGCACGCTGGCCTCGATACCCTCGGCGGCGAGCTCCTCGGCAGCCTGTAGCGCGGCCGAGACCATGACGCCGCAGGCAACCAGGGCCACGTCCGTACCCCGGCGGAACCACTCGGCCCGTCCGATGGCGAAGCCGGGGTGATCGTCTGAGCGAGGCAGCACGGGCACGGGCGGGCGGCCCAGGCGCAGGTACACGGGGCCGCGATGCAGCGCAGCCGCCCGGACCATGGCCCGCGTCTCGGTGGCATCGGCCGGGACGAGGACGGTCATGCCCGGAATGACCCGCATGATGGCGAGGTCCTCGAGGATCTGGTGCGTGGCGCCGTCTTCCCCGAGCGTCAGACCCGCGTGGGTGGCAGCGATCGTCACGTCGAGGTTCATGTGACCCGCCGAGTTTCGGACCATCTCCCAGGCCTTGCCCGTCGCGAACATGGCGAAGGAGCTCGCGAAGACCCGCTTACCCGCGAGGGCCATGCCACAGGCCATGTCGACGAGATTCTGCTCGGCGATGCCCACGTTGAAGAAACGCTCGGGGAATTCGCGCGCGAAGTGCATCGTCATGGTCGAGCACGAGAGGTCGGCGTCCAGGACCACGAGGTCGGAGAATTCCCGGCCGAGCTCGCGCAGGGTCTCGCCGTAGGCCGTGCGGGTGGCGATGCGATTCGCCGTGTTGATGACCGGTGCGCCCATCAGGCCAGCTCCGCCAGGGCCTGTGAAGCCTCATCGGCCGAGGGGGCCGTCCCGTGCCACTTCACGACGTTCTCCATGAACGAGACTCCCTTGCCCTTGACCGTATGGGCGACGAGACAGGTGGGCAGACCGACCGCCTCGTGGCTCATGGCCTCCTGCAACTCGGACAGGATCTGCCCGAAGTCGTGTCCATCGATCTCGACGACGCGCCAGCCAAAGGCCCGGAACTTGGTCGCGATGTCGCCGAGGGCCATGACGTCCTCGGTCGGGCCGTCGATCTGGAGCCGGTTACGATCGACGAGGGCGACGAGGCGCCCGGCCTTGTAGTGGGCCGCGGCCATCGCCGCTTCCCAGACCTCTCCCTCCTGACACTCGCCGTCGCCCAGAATCGTGACGACTCGCGCGGGGTTGCCGTCGAGACGCAGGGCGAGCGCCATCCCGAGGGCGAGCGACAGACCGTGCCCGAGGCTACCGGTGCTGGCCTCGATGCCGGGCAACTTGTGCATGTCGACGTGGCCCTGCAGGCGGCTATCGATATGCCGGAGCGTGGAAAGCTCGCTGGCGGGCAGGTAGCCACACTCGGCCAGAACCCCGTAGAGCGCGGGTGCGCCGTGGCCCTTGGACAGCACGAAGCGATCGCGCTCGGGCCAGTCCGGACGGTTCGGATCGTGATGCAGGAGATGACCGTAGAGTGCCACGAGCAGGTCCGTACACGACAGAGACGTCCCCGGGTGCCCGCTCTTGCCATCCCGCGTAGCCGTGATGATGTGACGGCGCACCCGGCGGGCCATCTCGCCCAGCCGCTGATGCAGTTCGTCCCGTGCGCCGGTGGAGGGGCTGGTCATGACGAAAACTCCTGCCGTCCTCCGCCATGGAGGGCCTGACTCATCTGCTGATCATACCACGTCAGGTGTCGGAGGCTGGCTGACCTGCTCGTCGAGCGAGAGCGGACGCAGGTACACCTCGACCTCGAACAGACGATCCCAGGGGAAGTGAGCATGGAGGTCCCCGATGGGGATCCGGTGCAGGTACCGCCGCCACAGGGCGAGCATCTGGCCCGACAGTTCCCCCTGGAGGTCGGAAATCGAGCGGCCGGACGCCCAGACCTGCTGGAGGGTGGGTCGAAGGTAGGCCTGGTAGAGGAGGTCGTCCGCGAGACGCTCCATGATCAGGTGGAGATGAGGGGTGGACTCTCGCGCGGCGGGGTCGATGGCCGCCGAGGCATGGGCCAGTACCGTTCCGATCGTGTTTCCGGAGGTGTTCCAGGCCGCGAAGGCCATCAGGTCCATGTGCTTCTTGAAGAGTTCGAAGAGGGCGAGATCGGCCCCGTTGGCGTAGGCCACGTCCGCGAGTGCCACGGGCGCATAGCTGTTCTGGATCGCCTCGACGAAGGGCTGGAGGTCCCGGGGCGGGGTGTTGACCTTCTCGAGTCCCATCCGGAGGGCGAGATCCCCCTGCGATGTGGAGGGCGTATTCACGAACAGCGCGATGTCGATGTTCAAGCCGCCCGCGGGAACGAGACGCCCCCCGATAGCCTGGACGTGGGCGGCGATCGTCTGCTCGAGGGGACGGTCCTCGTACAGGGAGGTGAGCCCACCACCGTATGGAGTCGAGTAGCGCACCGCGATGGTGGGAGTCCGCCGGCGCACGCGGTTGAGGTGGCGACCGACGAGTGTCGAGGCCACCTCGTCCGTTCCGGGATACATGAGGACCCGCGCACCCAGGTTGGCGGTCTCGACATCCTGACGGAGCTGCCGCATCTCGCGGACGTTGAGGCCGTACCGGGCGGTGTCGTCCTGCGGGATGATCAGCAGGTCGAAGAGGTTGCGCCGCGTCCAGTCGACGAGCATGCGGTTGATCTGGAAGCGGGCCCGCCGCGTATCGAGGTAGTCCTCGAGGATGTCCTCGGGAACGGCCTGGCGCGCCGCGGTGGCGGCCGTCAGGTCGTTCATGTCCCCGTGCTGCTCGTAGCGATCCTGGTGGAACGAGTAGCGGTAGATGAGGGGGCCGTAGGTCCCCCAGTAGTCCTTCTCTTCCTCGATGGAGGCATGTTCCGACAGCCGCATGAGGGTGCTGAAGGCGTAGATGGGCAGGGCCGGGTGGGCCTTCTTGATCTCGATGAGCGTCGCGAGCCGGGCCTGGACGTCCGCGACCGCATGAGGATCACGTCGGCTCGAGACCAGCCCGCCGTAGGCCAGGGTATCGAGCGCGACGACGAGGGCATCGGCTCCGGCGGCCTCGGACTGGAGCCACTCGAGGACGGCCGGCAGGTCGGCGCCCCTGGTGAGATTGCCAAGCCGTTCACGCGGGGGGGTCCGTAATTCGAGCCCGGCGACCGCCGCGATGCGAGCGGGCAGGACGGAGGTGACGGGGCGATCGTCGAGGGGGATGAGCACGATGGGTCGGGACAAGTTGCACCTGCCTGCTGGTCCACGGAGTCGGGTTCCACGGAAAGGATAGCCGGGCCGGGGCAGGCGAGCAACAGCAAGGACGATCCTCCGGTCCGATCCGCACGATGACGCCCCCCTGGCTCCCCCCTACCATCGGAGCCGAACGTGTCCCCCCGTGGCTCCCGAGGAGGTCCCGACCATGCTGTCCCACCCCCCCCGCACCCAGCCTCTCCTGCTCAAGGTCTCGTCCAAATCGAACCCGGCTTCCGTCGCCGGGGCGATCGCCGGACTCATCCGGGAAACCGGTCGCTGCGAGGTCCAGGCCATCGGGGCCGGGGCCGTGAACCAGACGGTCAAGGCGATCGGGATTGCCCGGGGCTACGTGGCTCCCGGCGGGATCGATCTCGTGGCCGTCCCGGCGTTCCTGGACATCGAGGTACAGGGCGAGGAGCGGACGGCCATCCGCTTCGTCGTCGAACCTCGGGGGTGAAATCGGGATCTGAACCGTCGAGGGGGCTTCTCCTGCCCGGAGAGGCCCCCTCGGGCTGACTACGAGGCGAGGCGGCCGGGACCGTGGTGAAGGGGCATCATCTGATCCGCGCGGATGGCAGCCATGGCATAGGTCCGCCCCCGGTCGTCACTGAACTCCACCTCGAATAAATGGTCGCCGAGCACCTCGACAATGGTCCCGACATGGCCCCGGTTGAGTTCACTCGCTGGAAGATCCTGGGTGAGGGCAACGACGTCGAGTAACTTGAAACGGACGTCCATTCCACCCCCTATCAGATCACGTAGCAGCTCGTCAGACGGGGAAACGCTTCCCCGGTTCGCACGATCCAGGTACTTCGGATCTGTGCCTGACCTGCAGGCCCGTCATCCAGAAATCTACCCCATAACGATGACCGAACTCATCATGACAACCTTCAACTGCCGGTGTCACGCGCACGGCCTCCATCAGGGCCCCCCAGAGCATGTCTACATCAGAAGCTGTCAGACCCAGCGCGGATAAAAACACCTGCGCCTTGTGACGACCTCGAGGGTG
>JBEIFE010000022.1:0-11117 GCA_040382575.1 Candidatus Sericytochromatia bacterium | reverse complement strand
GAGCGCCCTCGGCTCCAGACTGCCACGCCAGACCAGGCACTCCTCTTCCAGGCTCCACAACCCGAGTCGCAGACCCTCCACGGCGGGACCGGGGCCGAACTCTGCCACGGCCGCGGTGGATCGGGGAAGCGGGATCTGGGCCGTCCAGAGCAAGGTTGCGAGGTCGCGAACGTCCCCGGGCAAGGCATGCCAGACCAGGTCCGTCCAATCCTGCCAGGGGCGATCGCCTCCACCCATGGCTCGATGCGTTTGCCACGCACCGAAGACGGTTGACTCGGAGCCTCCGGATTTCCAGATACCTTGCCGGATCGCCTCCGGTAGACCCGGGGCAGAAGGTGGAAGGATGTCGTTGTGAAGGACGCTCCGGCTGCCAGGGGGGGCGGTCTGTCCCGGTTGAACCAGCACGATCCAGCGTCCACCCGCTTCCAGCAGACGGACCACCAGGGCCCGCGCACTGGGTCCGAGCAGGCTCCAGCCGGACAGACCGATGCAGACCTCGTCACCGAGCCAGCGCAGAGCGGCCTCGAGTTCTTGGCACCAGGTCAAAACCTCGGTCCGACCCGAGCCCTGATGCGTGACGAGCAGTCGGCCAAGGGCCCCTGCTCTGGCCGGATCCCGGGCAACCAGGGCAGGCAAAATGGCCTGTGCCAGCCGACTGGAGACTTCCAGGGAATCGATTCCGGCGGTCAACCGGCAGAGACCGATGCGTGTGACCTCCTCGAGCAGAGAGGCCATGATCCTCGGCTCTACCCGCTCAGGGGCTTCGACGGCCAGGGCATGCTGATCCTCGGGGTCGTTCAACCAGTCCCGCAAGGTCTTGCGGAAGGCGCGGTCCCGCGGCAGAAACGCGCTGGTCGGTGGCGGGTCGATGGAGCTCACGCCCGAACAGAGACGGCTCCAGGCCTCCCAGCGGTCACCGGGTTCCGGCTGCAGGAGGCGATCCCGATCGGCGTTCCAGTCGACGGGGCCAGGGACGGTCAGGAACATGCGGGCCAGGGCCCACCAGTCCGTCCGGGAGTCCACCGGTAGTCCCATGCGGAGCTCGGGAGCCAGCATCTCGTCCGGGATGGGCACGAACCGCTGTCCGGCCACGGCCCACCAGCCCCCGTCGAGGAGCACGGGATCCCCCCCGGGGGTTCGCCACCATGCCTGCCTCTGCCAGGTCCCCACGACCCAGCCCTGCTGATGCCAGACCTGCAGATGCCCCAGCATGCGACCGAGGTCATCGGGTTTCAGATCGCCGTCCAGAGGAGTCAGGTCGCCCTGGTGAAGCACGAATCCGACGACCTGCCCCTGTTCAAGCAAGGCGGGTCCGACCCGGAGGCCCAGATGCGGTCCCATGTGGGTCCAGAACGCGTGTTCCCACGCCAGCCGGAGAGATTCCGTTTCGGCTGACGAGGCTCCCCTGCGAGCACCCAGGTGAAGGACGACGGGAGAACCGCTCTGACGGTCGATGGCCCGCCTCAGAGGCGTCGCACAGTCCGAGCCTTCCGTCGGTACGTCGAAGGCTTCCAGGGTCCATTCCAAACGAAAGCTCCCCCCGTAGTCACCTGCCGCATCTCGCCCCATTTTTCCCCGGAAAGCTGTTTCGTAACGTTTGACCACCTCCCCGGTCCCTGGATGCTTGCCCGGGACGGGATACCCCCCTACCATGGACGGAATGCCTGCCTCCGTCATCCCCCCACTCGATCCCCGTTCCCCTCGCGAGGTGCTTGCCCGTGTCTTCGGGCACGCGGATTTCCGGGACCGTCAGGAAGCCATCGTGGAGGCCATCCTGGCCGGACGGGACACCCTGGTCGTCATGCCGACCGGTGGGGGGAAATCGCTCTGTTACCAGCTTCCCGCCATCCTCCTCGGGGGCGTCACCATCGTCGTCACCCCGCTCATCGCCCTGATGCGGGACCAGGTCGCGGGCCTGGATCGGCGGGGTATCCCGGCCACGATGCTGCATCACCAGCTGGAACCCGCCGAGGTGGGTACCCGTCTCGAGGCGATCGCCGCGGGTCACTACCGGCTGGTCTACGTCTCGCCCGAGCGTTTCCGGCATCCGGCCTCGCTCGAGGCGATCGCCCGGGCCGGTGTCTCTCTTCTCGCCATCGACGAGGCCCACTGTCTCTCGACCTGGGGGCATGACTTCCGCCCCGATTACCAGCGTCTGGGCGAGGTCCGCGAGCGCCTCGGGCGTCCGCCCGTCGTCGCCGTGACGGCCACCGCGACGCCGGCCGTGCGGGACGACATCCGCTCGGTGCTCGAACTCCGCGAACCGTTCGAGGTGGTGGCGGGCTTCGATCGACCCGAACTGCGCTGGGTCGTCCGCTCGACGCCCACGCGGGAGGCCAAGCGCGACAAGCTCCGCGAGATCGTCTCGAAGATCCGCGGGGCCGGCATCGTGTACGTGGCCACCCGCAAGCAGGCCGAGCGGGTCGTGGAAGACCTCGCCGCCGCCGGAGAGCGCGTCGCCTGCTACCACGCCGGGATGACGCCCTTGGACCGGGATGCCAGCCAGGCCAGCTGGATGCGCGGGGAAAGCCGGATCATCGTGGCCACCAACGCCTTCGGGATGGGCGTCGATCGCCCGGGGGTGCGGTTCGTGATCCATCACGATCTGCCTTCCTCGCTCGAGGGCTATTACCAGGAGGCCGGTCGGGCAGGACGGGATCGAGGGAGTTCGTATGCCGTCCTCCTCTACACGCCGGCGGACCGGCATCTCCAGGCCTTCATGCTCTCGGGCAGCACGCCTGACCTGACGCTGCTCTGGGAACTGCATGCGTGGCTCGCCGATCAGGATGAGGTGCCGCGCGATCCGGCCTGGATCGCCGCCCATCTGGGCCGCAAGGTCTCGGTCAGCGCCGTAGAGGGAGGCCTGCAGGTGCTCGAGCGGGCCGGGGCGATCGCCACGGGCGCGACGGTCAAGGTCACCCGACGGGGCCGATCGCTCACGGAACTCGGGATCGAGACGGGAGTGTGGGTCCAGCGACGGCAGCGGGATCTCGAGCGCCTCGACCGCATGGTGGCCTTCGCGGAGGCGACCTCCTGCCGCAAGACTCTGCTCCTGACCTACTTCGGCGATCCCCATGACGGGGACTGCGGAGCCTGCGACGTCTGTCTCGAGAGCCGCGCCACCGCCGGAGAAGCTCAGGATGCCGAACCGGGTGTCACCCGTCTCGAGCGCATCCGCGACCGGATCGCCACCGAACTCGAGCTGCCGGCCTACTGCGTCGCCCACGATCGGCTCCTGGTGTCACTGGCTGCCCGTCCGCCGCGCAGCTTCGAGGATCTGCTCAAGGTCCGCGGCATGAGCCCCGAACGCGCGCGCTGGTGGGCTCCCCACCTGATCGAGGGCCCTCTGCCCGCGCTGGAGGCCTGACGGTGACGACACCCGACGCGCAACTCGCGGTCCTGGCGCGGACTCACGGGATCCGGCCCGGGCTGGAACGCGTGACGGCCCTGCTCGAACGGCTCGGTCACCCACACGACGGGCTGCGGGTGGTCCACGTGGCCGGCACCAACGGCAAGGGCTCGGTCTGTGCCCTCGTGGCGGAGGTGCTGCGGTCGGCTGGCCACCGGGTGCTGCGTTACACGAGCCCGCACCTGCATGCTTACCGCGAGCGGTTCTGGCTGGATGGCCGCTGGATCTCGCAGGCCCGGCTCGACGAGGCCCTCGAAGTCATCGACGGGGCCGTCCGGGAGCTCGACACCGACCTCGGAGCCGTCACCGAATTCGAGCGTCTCACGGCGATCGCCTTCTGGCTCGCCCGCGAGGAGGCCGTGGACTGGCTGGTCCTCGAGGTCGGTCTGGGCGGACGCCTCGATGCCACCAACGTCGTGACAAGCCCCGCGGTTTCGGTCATCACGCGGATCGCGCGGGACCACATCGACTGGCTGGGAGATTCCATCCCGGGCATCGCGCGGGAGAAGGCCGGTATCCTGCGGCCCGGGGTGCCGCTCGTCACGGGTGCCGTCGGCGAGGCCCTGGACGCCATCCGCGAGGTTGCGGCAGGTGTGGGCACGGTCTGCCGCCTCGTCGACACCGGCTCGCCACCCGACCTCGTCTGGGACGGGGAAACGCTCGATCTCGTACTGCCCGGGGCTTATCAGCGGACCAATGCGGCGATCGCCCTCGAGGTCCTCGCGGTGCTCCACGAGCGCGGTGTGACCTTCTCCGCGGAGGCCGTGCGGACGGGCTTCGCGTGCGTGCGCTGGCCGGGGCGCCTCGAGACGGTCCGCATGCCCGACGGGAGAACGTTCTGGCTCGACGGGGCCCACAACGAGGACGGCGCCCGGGCACTGGCCGCCTCGTTGCCCCGGCGCCCGGGCGTGCTGGTGTTCGGGGCGCTCGCCGACAAGGAACCCGGCCGTCTGGCCTCGATCCTGGCGCCCCTGGCCGATCGTCACGTGCTCGTGCCCGTGCCCAGCCCGCGGACCTGGGAACCCGTTGCATCGGGAGTCTGGGTCGGGGCACAGGTGGCCACCGGGGCCGAGGACGCCCTGAGGCTCGCGAGTGACCTGGCCCGGGGCGAGCCCATCCTCGTCGCAGGGTCACTGTACCTCGTGGGCGCCGTGCGTCACGCCCTGGGGGTCGTGGACCCCGAGGCCTGAATCCGCTCCAGCCTTACCCGCCCGGGACCCGGCGGTGCGACGTCAGGCCCCCCCGGTCCCGAGATCGAAGAGCGGCAGCTGGGCGGTGTTGCCCTCGGCGATCTCGTCGCGTAGCGTCTGCCGGAGCGACAGGGAGAGCCGGTTGCGGCGTTCGATCTCGGCCAGGACCTGGCGCGAGCGAGCCACGACCTCGGCCGGGAGCCCGGCCAGGCGAGCGACCTCGATCCCGTAGGACCGATCCGCCCCACCCGGCACGACCCGGTGCAGGAAGACGACGCCGTCGGGCGTTTCTTCGACCGTGACGCGACAGTTCCGGACGCCCTCGAGGCTCATGGCGAGCGCCGTGAGCTCGTGATAGTGAGTCGCGAAGAGTGACCGGGCCCGGACCTGCTCGACGAGGTGCTCACTCACGGACCAGGCGATCGAGATGCCGTCGAAGGTCGAGGTCCCGCGGCCGATCTCGTCCAGCACGACCAGGGAACGCTCGGTCGCATGGCGCAGGATGTGGGCCGTCTCGCTCATCTCGACCATGAAGGTCGACTGGCCCGTGGCCAGGTCATCGACGGCGCCGACTCGCGTGAAGATGCGATCCACCAGACCGATCCGGGCCACCCTCGCCGGGACGAACGAACCCATCTGCGCGAGCAGCACCGCCAGCGCCACCTGGCGCATGTAGGTGCTCTTGCCGGCCATGTTCGGGCCCGTGATCACGACGAGCCGGGCGTCGCCGCCCGCATCGAGAGTGGCGTCGTTGGGTACGAAGCGCCCCGGGGGCAGCCTCGTCTCGAGGACGGGGTGCCGAGAGGCCTGGAGATCCAGACCGAGCGAAACGTCGAGTTCGGGGCGTACCCACTCGCCGCGCACGGCGACCTCCGCGAGGGCCGCGAGCGCATCGACCCGCGCGACGTGGCTGGCCAGGTCCTGGAGGCGATCGCTCCAGGTAGCCAGCTCGTCGCGCAGGGCCGTGAACAGGGCGTACTCGATCTGCCCGATGCGTTCCTGGGCCGAGGTGATGGCCATTTCCCGCTCGCGCAGGACCGGAGTGACATATCGCTCGGCGTTCACGAGCGTCTGCTTGCGCTGGTAGTCGTCGGGCACGGCCTCGCGGTTGGCGTGAGTCACCTCGATGAAGTAACCGAAGGTACGCGAGTGGCCGATCTTGAGGCTCTTGATCCCCGTGCGGGCCTTCTCGGCCGCCTCGAAGGTCGCGAGCCAGTCCTTGCCATCGGCCAGCAGCGACCGCGTCTCGTCGAGGTGGGGATCGACGCCCGACCGGATCAGGCCACCGTCCGTCAGCGAGATGGGCGGGACCTCGACCAGGGTGGCCTCGATCCGGCGCGCCAGTGCGAGCAGGTCCGGCGGGATGGGCCCCGAGGACTGGAGCAGCGCGCTCCGGCACCCCAGGAGGCGATCGACGACGGGGTCGAGGTTGAGCAGACCGTCCTTGATCGCGACCAGATCCCGCGCGCTGGCCGAGCCCGTCGCGAGGCGGCGAGAGAGTCGCTCGAGGTCACGCAGCGATTCGAGTCGCCCTTGTAGCAGGGAACGGAGGCCCGGGTCACCCACGAGTTCCTCGACCGCGTCATGCCGCCGGGCGATGGACTCCAGGCGCGCCAGCGGATGCAGCAGCCACTGCCGCAGGCACCGGGCTCCCATGGCCGTGCGGGTGCGATCGAGCACGGACAGCAGGGATCCCTCGAGCTGGCCGTCGCGCGAGGTCTGGACGAGTTCGAGGTTGCGCCGCGTCTGGGCATCGAGATGCAGGTGGTCGTCCAGCACGACGGTGCGAACGCCCGTGAAGGCGATCGCCTGGGCGCGCTGCGTCTCGCGCGCGTACACGAGGATCTGGTGGACGGCCTCGCGCGCGAGCGGGCGATCCTGCAGGCCGAACGCTTCCAGGCTCCTGACCCCGAAGGCCTCGCACAGGCGGTTCTCGAGCGCCTCGGGGGCGAGCCATTCCGAGGCCACGGGGGTGGCGGGCGCCTCCAGCGGAAGAACCTCGTCCCAGCCATCACCGAGCGCGGCCCCCCCGCGGCGTGCGGGCGTCCGTCCCCAGGCTGCCGATTCGAAGGCCTTGCGAGAGAGGGGCACCAGGAGCTCGCTGGGCTGGATCCGGGCCAGTTCGGCCCGCAACTGGTGTTCGCCCTGGCACTCCGTGGCGACCAGTTCGCCCGTCGACAGATCGCCGTAGGCCAGGCCGAAGCGGTCTTGCCGGCGGGAGACGGCCGCGAGGAAGTTGTTCCGGCGATCGGCGACCAGGCCTCCCTCGACGACGGTCCCGGGCGTCATGACCCGTACGATCTCCCGACGAACGAGTCCCTTCGCCTGCCGGGGGTCCTCCATCTGCTCGCAGATGGCGACGCGGAAGCCGCGCTCGATGAGTCGGGTCAGGTAGTTCTCGACGGCGTGATGCGGTACGCCCGCCATCGGCACGCGGCCATTCTCGCCGGCGTCTCGGCCCGTGAGCGTCAGCTCGAGCTCGCGTGCCGCGAGTACGGCATCCTCGAAGAAGAGCTCGTAGAAGTCTCCCATCCGGTAGAACAGCAGCCACTCGGGATGCTCGTCCTTGAGGGAGCGGTAATGGGCCAGCATGGGGGGATAAGGCGCGCTCATGGCTCCATTGTATCGTCCGCGGGGACGGCTAGTTGTTGGCGCGCTTCTGGACGGCCAGGGCTTCCTGGACCTGGCTCGGACGGCAGTAGTTGAGCTCGACGAGCAGCTCTCCGAGCCACATGTAGCGTCCACGCCGTGCCAGTTCCTGCTGGCGGCGTAGAGCCGTCTCGAGCTGGACCTGGGAGATGATCCCCTTGGCGACCATGTACTCACCGAAGCGGAACTTGCTCTTGGTCTCGCGGAGGTTGTCGATACCGGTTTCCTGCGACTGGAACCGGATGAGGCCTTGCTGCTGCAACTCCGTCACGGCATTCGAGAAGCGTTCGCCGAGGATGTTGACGAAACCGCTGATCTCGAAGAGCGAGTGCTGGCTATTGACGCGGGCGAGGATCTTCCACGTGTCGGCATCTGCACTGACGCCGCGCAGAGCCGTGTTGGCCTGGATCGAGCGAAGCGTCATCTTGCCCTTGTCCGTCAGTTCGGGGACCCGTCCCATCGGGCCGCTGGCGCCGGCGCCACGCGGGCGTCCAGCCTGCGCTCCCGCACCCCCGCCCATGGAGGTCTGCATGGTGTTGCGGTTCATCTGGAACGGATTGGCCGGGCCGAGCGGCTGCGTGCTCGATCCTGAGGTCGGAGAGGGTGCGTGAGTGGCCGGTGCCGGGGGGTAGGCCGGAGGCTGGTGCCCCGGGGAACCATGAGCGGCGGGCGCCATAGCCCGATCGGCGTGGCTCACCGGATCGGGATGGGGCGCTTGAGCATTCTGGACCGGGCTCGCCGGTTGAGAGTCCGCTTGCTCGTGCGGCAGGGCGGAGCGTTCCGGGGGGTGAATCGAGGGGCCCTGGAGCGGAGAAGAACCCGTGGCCGGAGCGATTGTCCCCGTCAGGGGACGTGGCGTCAGAGGCCCGGACTGGGCAGTCACCGCGTGGCGCAGCAGGGTCACGTTGTCCGCAAACGTCTCGAAGTCGGCCTGGCGGTGCAATTCCTGAGGTTCTTTGAGACGCACCACGAAATGTCCCGAACGCCGGCGGATCATCTCGAGAAACGTGGTGAGGCCCTGACCGCTGCCGCTGGCGGCAGCCACGACGCGCCCCCCGAGCATGTGGATGGCAAAGCGCTCCGGGCCGTCGAGCATGATCTCGGCGTTCACCCTGGCGGCTTCGAGGAACCGGATGACGATTTCGAGGCGAAAGACCGAGAGGTCGCCTGCGAGCGTGGGATATGACATCGGGCTTGCCCAACCTCCGGGTGACGGCATCGGGTTCCAGTCGAAAGTTCGACCTGAACACGGGAATTATACACATCCGCTTCCCGTCTCAATCCTGTTTCGAACCTCCCGGATGCGTAAGCTTCGACACAGACCCCGTTATGTCAGTCTGGCATCATGGAAGCCGTAGAGGCGTCATTTCAAGGGCCTCGCGAGGCATGGGTCTCGCGTCCCGCCGGCGTCCAGTCGCGAGCAAAGGAACCATGGCCTCCCGCTACGAGAAGCAGATCGAGAAGCTGCTGCAGCACGTGAAGCGCCTTCACGGGCTGATCGAAGAGCGGGGGCAGCAGCTCAAGTACTGGCAGAGCTACGCCAACAAGCTACGCGAAGAGCGCCAGCGGCTCGTCTCGGCCATGGTCACGGCGATCCGGCCCATCATGAGCGACGTGGCGCGACGCCACCGGGCCATCCGGGAAGAGAACCTCCGCCTCGCCCAGTACATCAAGAACCAGGAATCGCTTCACGAGAAGCAGAACCTCCAGCTCAAAGCCCAGCTGCAATATGCCCTCGGTCGCATCGACGACCTCTCGCTCGAGCGCCGCCAGTGGCGGGTGGGTATCCAGCAGCGCCAGCAGCAGATCTGGTCGGGCCAGGAGCGTCTCGATCAGCTCGAGCGCGAGCTTGCTACCCGGACGACGCGACTCACGGGCAGCTTCGAATCGGAGCGCAAGCGCGCCCGCGAACTCGAGGAGCGACTGGCGATCGCCGAGCAGCAGATCGAGATCCAGCATCTGCAGTGGCAGGATCTCGTCCGGGAACGCGACGATCTCTCGAAGCGTCTCGAAAGTTCCGAGCGGGCGCTCGAGATCGCCCAGCGCACCCTGTCCGACATGCTGACCTCCCAGCAGACCTCGATGGGGCGCGAGGTCGACCATCTGCGGGCCCTGGTGGTCTCGTTGCAGGAGCAGACCGAGTCCCTCCGGACCGAGGTTTCGCGCAGTCACGAGACCATCGAGACGCAGGAACGCTTCATCGCCGTGTTGCGAGGCGAGGGAAAACCGGGTATCCGATCTTTGACCGAGCGACGTCGCCCGGTCGAACCGGGCCCGGAGGACCAGCAGCACAGTGGCTAACGCTCCAAACATCCTCGATCTCATCCGTGACAAGCGCGACGGTCGCGCCCATTCCCCCGAGCAGATCCGCTGGCTCGTCTCGAGCCTGGGAGACCTTCCCGACTACCAGCTCGCGTCGTGGCTGATGGCCGTGACCTGCCGCGGGCTGGATATGGACGAGACGGCCGTCCTGACCGAGGCCATGGCCCGTTCGGGCTCCGTGCTCGACCTCTCCGACGTGCCCGGTCCGCGCGTGGACAAGCACAGCACGGGGGGCGTCGGAGACAAGGTCACGCTGGTCTTCGGGCCGTTGCTCGCGACCCAGGGGCTCACCGTCGCCAAGCTGTCGGGCCGTGGCCTCGGGCACACGGGGGGGGACGGTTGACAAGCTCGAGAGCATTCCAGGCTTTCACTGTGACCTCCCTACCCCGCGCTTCAAGCAGCAACTGCGCGATCTGGGAGTGGTGCTGGGAAGTCAGAGTGCCGAACTCGCTCCTGCCGATGCCATCCTGTATGCCCTGCGAGACGTCACGGGCACGGTCGAGAGCATCCCGCTGATCGCGGCGTCCGTCCTTTCCAAGAAGATAGCTGCCGGGGCAGACCTCATCCTGATCGACGTGAAGACCGGTCAGGGGGCCTTCATGCAGGACGAGGCCCAGGCCGAGCACCTCGCCCGTGCGCTCATCGAGGTCGGGGAACGTCTGGGCAAGCGGGTCCTCTGTGCGATCAGCGAGATGGGGCAGCCCCTGGGCAACGCCGTGGGCCATGCCAGCGAGGTGGAAGAGGCGATCGCCACCCTGCGAGGCGAGGGCCCCGCGGATCTCACGCGCCTTTGCGTCGAGCTCGGGGCGATCCTGCTGGTTGCGGCCGGAAAGGCCGCGAGCCGCGAAGAGGGCGAGGCGGCCCTGGAAGGCGCCCTGCGAGATGGTTCGGCCCTCGAGCGCTTCCGCCAGGTCATCGTCTCTCAGGGAGGCGACGCCCGCGTCATCGACGATGTCGAGCGCCTGCCGCGCGCGGCCGCCGACGTGCTCGTACCGGCCCCGGCTGCCGGGATCGTGCAGGCCCTGGATGCCCGGGCCATCGGGATCGCGGCCAAGGTTCTCGGCGGAGGGCGCGAGCGCAAGGGAGCCCGCATCGACTGGGCCGTCGGAGTCGACCTGGTCGCCAAGATCGGTGATCGCCTCGAATCGGGAGCGCCACTGGCCACCTTGCGGGTCAACGATCGGGCCCGGCTCGAAGAGGCGATCGCCCTGGTCCAGGCGGCTTACACCCTGGGTGACGAGCCTGCGACGCCACCTGCCCTGATCAAGTCCTTGCTCGGCGCGCTATAATCTCACCGAGGCCCGTTCAGGGCTCGAAGGAGGTTCCCGTGCATCCGCTCGAACGCGTCTTCCTGCTCGTCATGGATGGCATGGGCGTGGGCGCGGCTCCCGATGCCGACCTTTTCGGAGATGCCCACGCCAACACCTTCGCCAACTGTGCGCGGGCCGTCGGGGGGCTGCACCTGCCGAATCTCGAGCGCCTGGGCCTCGGGCGGATCATTCCCATCGAGGGCATCGACTCCGTCGCCGATCCCCTGGCCAGCTTCG
>JBEIFE010000021.1:0-11220 GCA_040382575.1 Candidatus Sericytochromatia bacterium | reverse complement strand
TCATCTCGGGGGCCAAGACGGCGCCCGAGCCGGTGGCTGCTCCCGTCGCTCCTGCGGCTCCGGCCGCGGGCGGCAAGATGGACCAGGCTGCCATCGATGCGCTCATCTCGGGGGCCAAGTCTGCGCCCGATCCGGTGGTTGCTCCCGTCGCTCCTGCGGCTCCGGCCGCGGCAGGTGGCAAACTCGAGCAGGGCAATATCGATGCTCTGATCGCGTCTCTTGCTGCTCAGGGTTAGGCTTCAGTGCTCGATTCGTTCCGCGCCCGCATCGCGCGAGCCTTCACCCCACCCGAGGATGAACTCGGTTCGATCTCGCTCGAGGATCTCAGACGAGCTCTGAAGTCCATCGAGGGGAAATATAACGGCTTCCGGGATGAAAATCGCCGTCTGAAAGCGGTCGTTCAAGAACTGCGCGATCAGATCGATCGCGTCGAGCAGGAGCTTGGCGATACGGTCCAGCAGCGCGAAGACTCCACCCGGGCTCGCGATGATCTGGCTGATCGCCTCGCTCGTGCCGAGGCCGAGCGCGATGAACTGTCTGCCCGGATCCGGGAACTCGAGCGTGAACTCGCAGCGGCCACGGCTCTCGTGGCCGGGCCCGAATCCGCGCAACCTCTCGAGATGCGCCCCGACGGGCAGGCCGCGGTGGATTCCTCTTCGGTCGAGTCCCCGGCCCAGGACCCATCCGTTGATGAACGTGCCCTCCAGGAGCGCCTCCTGACCCTGGAAGCCGAGCGCGATGAGCAGCGTGCGCAACTCGATGAGCTCGGTCGCCTGCTCGAAGCGGCACGTTCCCGGGTCGAGGTGCTCGAGGCGGAAGTCTCGACCATGCCCGATCGCTCCGGGAGTTCCCAGGATCCCGTCGAGCCTCTCACCTCCCGTGAGCAGGAAGATGAGCCGGTTGCCACCGCAGCCTTCGCGGACGGGGAACGTGAAGAATGGGAATCGCGGGTCGCAGAACTCGAGGCCGAGTGCGAGCGTCTTCGAAACAAGCTCGCGGCACTCGCCGATGCCGCATCGCTTGAAGACCAGCTGGAAGAAACGTCGTCCCCGTCGGGCTGGGAGGACGAGCGATCCGAACTTCTCGCACGCCTGGAAGTGGCCGAGGCTTCTCGTGAGGGTCTGGCTGCGCACATCGCGTCCCTGGAGGCGGATAGGGCGGAGCTCCAGGCGACGCTCGACGAACTGATCTATTCACCCTCGGTCCCTGCACGACCCGAAGTCTCGCCTCCGCCGGTTGCTCCTTCCGCTCCCGCTCCGCAAATAGGCGCTTCTGCTGCTGAAGTGGCTGACCTGAAAGACACGATCCGCTATCTCGAGGAAGAACTTTCGGGAATCGCAGGCGAATTCGAGTCCGTCCGCGATCAGTATGTCTCCGAGCGAGACGTGCATCGCAAGCTTCGCAAGGAATATGAAGAGCTCCAGACGGTCGTCGAGGAATATCGCACTCAGGGTGTTCCGGATCCCGAAGAGGTCCAGCAACTCCGCCTTTCCACCCAGGAAGCGCAGGACCAGTCTCGACGGGCCCTTGCTGAGCGGGATGACTGGCGTGCGCGTTTCGAGCAGGCGGATGCGGCTCTGGAGTTGACCCAGGATGCGCTCAGCGTCTCTCAGGCAACCCAGGCGGAGTTGCTAGACCTGAAGTCAGCTCTCGAACAGCAGCTTGCCCAGGAGCGCGAACTCGCCTCTCGCCTCGAGGCCCGGATCAAGTCCATGGAATCGTCCTTCCAGGCCAGGGCCGCCGAACTGTCGCGTGATCGAGGTCAGGTACGTGGTGGCGCCGGTTCGGTGGCTGCGCCGCGTCCCCCCATTTCCGATGCTCGATCTTCCGCGATCGACCGGGCCGTCTCGGCCGCCGCGCTCGCAGCCGCGTCGGCTGCTGCCACGGCTGCCAGCACGTCAGCTACCGCGGCCACTTCAGCCGGTCCGTCGGATGCCGATAAGACCGAAAAGGACCGCCTGGCAAGGCTCGAGTCGGAGGTGGCCATGTTGCTCGCGGCTCTCAAGAAACAGGCGTCTGCTGAGGTAGGGGCCGTCGCTGTCCCTCAGGTAGAACCCTCAGAAGTTGTGCCTGTTCCGCTCGTGGAACCCGTGAGGCCAGGGTCAGTTGCCGGCATCGAGCCGGTCGCCGTGGATGTAGCTGATTCCACCCCCTTGCCTGAGCTGGTGCGTGGGGAGACGTTCGCACCGGAGCCGCCTGCTCCCGCACCGCTCGAGGTCCCTGCCTCCGCGGAGGTAACGGGCGAGGATGCGCAGGCAGCCAGACGACGGGCCTTGCGGCAGATGTTGCAAGGGGGTGGACGGTAACCGTCCAGGGGAGGATCGATGGAACCGGCAGGTCTCTCCGATGTTCTGGCTCGCATCGAGACGATTCGTAGACGCTTCGAGCCCCCCGAGCGGTCGACTGTCTCGGCTCGTCCATCCTCACTTTCCGAGTCCGGGCATACCCGGAGCAGCCAGATGGCTGATGCGTCAGGCTCCACCGCGTCCGGTTCCTTCGAGCAGGTGCTCCAGGAGGCCAGCCGCTCCGCCGGTGTGGACCCGGCCCTCGTGCGAGCCGTCGTCGAGGTCGAATCAGGTGGGAATCCCCGGGCCGTTTCGCCGGTTGGGGCCCAGGGTCTGATGCAACTCATGCCAGGAACGGCCCGCGACCTCGGTGTCGCGGATCCATTCGACCCGGCCCAGAACCTGCGGGGGGGGGCCCGATATCTGCGCGAGATGCTCGATCGCTTCGGCAATCTGCCAGAAGCCGTTGCCGCCTACAATGCCGGGCCCGGCGCGGTCTCCCGGCACGGGGGTGTCCCCCCGTTCCAGGAGACGCAGGCCTACGTCAAGAAGGTCCTCTCGAGTTACCAGGCGCACCAGGGAGGTGACCGATGATCCGGGGAATCTATACCGCTGCTGCAGGCATGCTCAACGAGATGGCGCGGCAGGAAGTCGTGGCCAACAACCTGGCGAACATCAACACGACGGCCTTCAAGAAGGATATGGCCGTCTTTCGTGCGCGGGACGACAAACCCATCACCCGCATCGAGTCGGACGGTGCGCCTCGGGCATCCGGCGCGGAAGCCACCGAGATCGGGAGACTTTCCACGGGGGCTTTCCTCGACCGCGTCTACACCGAGTACACGCAGGGGACCATGCGGCGGACGGATGATCCGTTTGACCTTGCTCTGACCGGTCCCGGCTTTCTCGTGCTCCGGGATGGCAACGGTCAGGAAATCCTCTCTCGAGGAGGAAAACTTGCTCGTTCGGCGGACGGGCGCATGGTCGATCTGTCGGGAAACGAGCTGCAGGGAGAAGGTGGACCTATCGTCTTGCCAGCCCAGGGCACGCTCAAGATCGACCAGCAAGGCGTCGTCTATGCCGGTCGGGATGTCGTCGGCAAGCTCAGGATCGTGGAGGCTCAGCGCCCGACCGATTCGCTCGAGAAGCAGGGGGCTTCCACCTGGAAGGTTCGTGATCCCGGTGCGCTCGAACCTGCGACCGCCACGCAGGTCGAGCAGGGAAGTCTCGAGGCCTCCAACGTCAATCCGGTTCGAGAGATGGTCGATCTGATCGCGATCCAGCGTGCCTACGAGGCGAGCCAGCGCGTGATCTCTGCCCAGGACGAGACTCTCGGTAAGGCTGTCAACGAACTGGGACGCGGCTAGTTTTCAAACGAGCTGAAGGCTCACCGGCCATGCCTGCGACGTTCGTCACCGAACATAATTCGCCTCTGGCATAAAGTCGTAGCGATCGGTGTCGACATGGAACCCGTGGGTTCCATGGAAAGGACGGTTCCATGCTCGGTTCGCTCTGGTCGGCCGCATCCGGTATGAAGGCCCAGCAAATCAACATCGACGTCACGGCCAACAACCTGGCCAACGTCAACACGCACGGCTTCAAGAAGGCTCGTGCCGAATTCCAGGACCTGATGTACCTCACGCTCCGCGAGGCAGGAACGCCCGTCAACAGCGGTACCCGGACCCCCATCGGCAGTCAGGTCGGCATGGGTGTCCGTTCCGTTGGCATTTCCCGGTCCTACGCCCAGGGCGACTACCAGCAGACGGACAATCCTTACGATCTGACGATCGAGGGAGATGGCTTCTTCCAGGTTCAGATGGGCGATGGAACCATCGCCTATACCCGGGATGGCGCCTTCAAGAAGGACTCCTCGGGCCAGATCGTCACGACGGAGGGTTACCTGGTCATGCCGTCGATCACCATCCCGGCTGATGCGGGTGAGGTGAGCATCTCCCCCGAGGGGATCGTCACGGCTCTCGTCAACGGGCAGCAACAGCAGTTCGGTCAACTGCAACTCGTGAAGTTCCTGAATCCCGAGGGTCTCAAGGCGATGGGACGAAATCTGTTGCTCGCCAACGACGCTTCCGGCCCCCCCCAGACCTTTGCGCCGGGTGAAGCGGGCTCCAATGTCCGCGTGCTGGCCGGACAGCTCGAGAACTCGAATGTTCGCGTGGTCGAGGAGATGGTCAATCTCATCACGGCTCAGCGGGCTTACGAGGCGAATTCGAAGTCGATCTCGACCTCCGACGAGATGCTCGGACAGGCCAACAACCTCAAGCGCTAGGTAGGTTTCCGTGAATCTCGAGACCACCGTCCGTTTGCGGGAGAATACGCGCGATCGCCGCCTCGATCCCGAGAGTCGCAAGGTCATGGCCTCGGCTCGCGAGTTCGAAGCCGTCATGCTGGAGCAGCTGCTTTCCTCGATGCGTTCGACCGTCGGCGCCTCGAATCAGAGCAGCTCCATGCGCAGCTACAGTGAGATGCTGGATGGGGAGATGGCGAGAGAGATGGCCTCTGCCGGTGGCATCGGTCTCGCGGATTCCATCGCGCGAGAACTGATGCAGGAAGCGGGTCTCGGCCGTCCCGGGCGTTAGGATTGCCCGGATAGCGGGAACAACCATCCTGGATCGTTTTGCCGAGTCAGAGAGGACCTGGCCATATGGGCCTCGCCAACTGCCCACGCTGCGGAAAGATGTTCAACAAGACGGGGCTCGCCACCTGCTGTGCGGCTTGCAAGCAGCAGGAGGAAGATGACTTCCAGGCCTGTTATGTTTTCCTGCGTGAAAATCCGGGTTGCTCGGTTGCTGAGCTGTCCAAAGGCGCCAAGGTCGAAGAACGCCAGATCATGGAGTTCTACCGGACCGGGCGCCTGGTGGCGAGCGGCGAGGGCGAAGGCGTTCCCTGCGTGCATTGCGGGAAGCCTGCCTACCGGGGTTCTTACTGCAACGGCTGTGCGCAGAAGCTCTCCAGTTCTTTCAAATCCTTCTCGCCTGCCGACCCTGGTCTTTCCGACCAGTCCAAGGCCGCTGACCCCGGGCGAGGTGGGCGAAAAGATATCACGCACAATATGCGAGTTGATCGCTCTTGACCGCTAAAGTTCCGGAAGATCCTGCCGATGGTTCTTGATGGAAGCCGAATCATCCTTTCGAAGAGGGGTCTGCCGTGAAGATCTCGAATGAGCATGTTCAACAGATCTTGCAGGCCGGGGGCGTCAAGCCCGTGGCTCGCGTCGACCGTGCCGCTCGTCCTCAGGCCACCGGGCCTGCCGACGCCGCCACACTGTCGACCGCCAGTCAAGAGATATCCAAGGCGCTGGGACTCCTGTCCCGCTCGTCGGACGTGCGCACCGACAAGATTGCCGAGCTCAAGGCCCGGATCCAGTCCGGTCAATATGATTTCTCGGGTGAGTCCATCGCTCAGGCCATTCTGAACGGCCGCGACCAGGACGTCGACTTCTAGCGGAGGTTCCGATGGAAGCCCAGCTCCAGGCGCTCGACGCGGTACTCCGCGACGAGCTGGCTCTCGTGCGTGCCCTTGTCGGCCGCCTTCCCTACAAGATGGCCGTGATTCGCAAGAATCTCGTCGAACAGCTGGCTCGGGTTACCGAGGCCGAGGCGGTCGACCAGCAGCGTCTCGCCCAGCTCGAGCAGTCGCGAGAGGACGTGTTGCGTGACCTCTGTGAGGCCCTCTGCGTGCCGCACACCTCCCGCCTTGTCGAGTTGTCCGGACTTCTTCCTTCACCGTGGAAGCAGCATGTCGATGCCACGGGGCTGGAACTCAAGGCAGCCGTCGAAGCTCTCAGGGGCGGACATGAATCCTGTCAGGCGATGCTGAGGGCCGCGACCGAGACCGTCGAACTCACCATGAGTCTGGTCGCCGATCGGATGCGTGATTCGCGCGTCCGGCTTTACGGCAATGCGCCTCGTGAATCCGATGCGCCTGCGCGCTCCAGCGTCCTGCTGGACTGGAGGGCCTGATGGATTACGGCTTGTATGGTCTCGGTATTGCCCATCGTGGGATGGTGGCGGCTCAAGCGTCGCTGAACACCGTCGCCAACAACCTGGCCAATGCCAATACCGAGGGATACTCGCGTCAGCGAGTCGAAGCGGCTCCTGCCCCGTCCACCCTGGTCCAGTCCATGGGGACCGAGGTCTCGCTTTCGCAACTCGGCGGTGGTGTCGATGTCCGGCGAATCATCCGTAACCGCGACGAATTCCTCGATGTCCGCATGCGGGCCGAGGTCACCGATGAAGGCTACGCCACGACGCTCAAGGAGCAGATCAACTTCCTTGAAACCCAGTTCCAGGAGCCTGGACCCAACGGTCTGAGCGGGGTCATCTCGTCATACTTCAGCGCATGGGACCAGCTGGCGGTCAATCCCGAGTCCTCGGCAGCCCGTTCCGAGGTCCGTCAGATCGGTCTTTCCGTCGCCAATACGTTCCGCAATCTGTACGACAACATCAAGAAGATGCGGACGGAGGCCGATGCCGAGGTCTCCAATGCCATCGTCGAGATCAACTCGTACATCGATCAGGTCGTCGACCTCAACAAGGAAATCGCTGCGACGCGGACCCTCGGCTCCGAGCCCAACTCGCTGATGGACCGGCGAGACCTCATCGTCGAGAAGATGTCGCGTCTCGTCCGGGTCCAGACCTCCTTGCAGGAAGACGGGAAACTTTTCGTCTTCATCGGCGGTCGCGCCCTCGTGGACGGGGACAGGGCCGAGCACCTCGAGCAGATTCCGGCATCCGAGAAGTCTCTCATGAACGTGGCTTACCGGGGCTCGGCCATCCTCCCGGAGGGTCTCGGCGGCAAGCTCCATGCCCTGCTGGAGATGCGGGACGCCATCATCGGTCGGCCTGCTCTCGCCACCCGCCCGAATGCCGATCGTGTCGGGGAAGTTTCCACTGGGAATGCCCTGGCGGGCCTCGGGGACACGCCGGAGGGTATCCTGTACCAGCTCGACATGCTGGCGAACGAGTTTTCTGCCCGTGTCAACACCTTGCATGCCTACGGTACCCCGCTCGATACCACGGGATTCACCCGACCCGGGCCGGACAACGGACTACCTGTTGACCGGCCCGCGACCGGTATCCTGTCCTCCGCGCAATTCGAGCAGGCGCTGGCATCCGGGAAGAAGCCCAATTTTTTCTTCGCGAATGCGGCGACGAAGCCCGGCGTGACGCTCCTGCCGTCCCAGCCAGGATTCATCGGGGCAGGACAGATCGACCTCTCTGCCGAGATCCTGGCTGGAAATGCCGGGTTGAACAAGATCGCATCAGGAAAGGCACCCTACAAACACGGTGTCACGGGGCAACTCACCGATCCCGGGCCTGGCGACAACGATACGGCGAAACAGATTGCCCTTCTACGTTCCACTCCGATGTTCGGGACCACCACGGAGACGCTGGGCGATCGATACCGGACGTTCCTGTCGGACCTCGGGGTCAAGGGCCAGTTCACGGATCGGATGGCCCAGAACCAGCTCAACCTGATCGAGCACCTCAAATCTCAGCGTGAGCAGACCTCGGGGGTCAATTTCGACCAGGAGATGTCCGATATGGTCAGGTATCAGCACGCGTACAACGCGTCGGCCAAGATCATCAACATGCTCGACCAGGCCCTGGACAAGCTGATCAACGGTATGCCGCCTGGCCGCTAGGCCTCGTCCTGAAACTCTGGAGATGTCGCGATGCGCGTGACCAATCGCATGATCACCGACAACGTGTTCCGCAACTCGTCGGCTCATCTGGAGCGACTCGCCACGTTGCAGAACCAGCTGGCGAGCGGGAAGCGCATCGAGAAACCCTCGGACGATCCGACGGGCATCAACCAGATCATGTTGCTCGACAGCGTGCTCAAGGATCAGCAGCAATACAGTCGCAACATCGACCAGGTCATCACCTGGCTCGACACGACGGACTCCGCCCTTTCTGACGCCTCGAACATCGTCCAGCGAGCACGTGACCTGGCCATCCAGGGCGCGTCCGACACCTCGAGTCGCGAGTCGCGTCAGGCCCTGGCCCGCGAGATCGTCCAGATCCGGGACCAGTTGCGCGGGGTCGCGAACACCCAGCTGGCCGGACGGTACATCTTTGCCGGGTCCCAGACCATCACGGAACCTTACCCTGCCACCCCTCCTGGTACGGCGGCGGAAAAGGCAAAGCTCGACTCCGAGGATCGTCTCGGTGTGGCGATCGGCCCCGGGCTGAGCATCGACTATAACCAGACGGGCCTCGATGTGTTCGGAAAATATGTCGATCTCGGTCCTACCGACAACAGCATCTTTGCGTATCTCGATCAGCTGGCCAATGACCTTCTCGCGAGTGACGACACGACGTACCGGAAGATCTCCGACCACATCAAGAACATCGACGATCGCCTCGCTGCCATCAACGACGCCCGCGCAGACGTCGGCGGTAAGCGTAACCGGGTCGAACTGCTGGCCAATCGATACTCGTCTCTCGAGGTCGCTCTCAAGGACCTCAAGAGCAGCTATCAGGACGCGGATATTCCTGCCCTGATCTCGGATTTCACCCTGACGCAGCAGGTCTACCAGAGTTCACTCGCCGCCAGTGCCAAGATCATGCAGCCGACCCTCATGGATTTTCTGCGGTGATCAGGTCTTTGCGCTAAAATGAGCACAGCTCCGTTCACAAGCCGACCCGGAATGGTCCGGTCGCACCCTCTCCACGCGGAAGGCCCCGGTCGATGCAGATCCTGACCAAGCAGTTCGGTCCCATCCATTTCGAGGATGACGCGCTGCTGCATTTTCCCGATGGGTTGTTCGGGTTCGAGCACCTCAGACGGTTCATCGTCATCGATCAGGACGAAGTTGAACCCCTCCGGTGGTTGCAGCCCGTCGAAGATCCTGCGTTCGCCTTCCCGATCATCGAGCCTTATCTGGTATGGCCTGATTATCGCTTGAAGCTGATGTCTGCCGATCGGGAGGCTCTCGACCTCGGCAAGGCCGATCCGATCGTGTTTGCCCTGGTCACGGTACCCGAAGACCCGCTCAAGATGACGGCCAATCTCATCGGTCCCCTGGTCATTCATCCGGACAAGCGTTTCGGGATGCAGGTCGTTCTTCATGATTCCGGCTATACCACCCGCCAGCGGCTCATCCCGGATCCGGCGGCAGAGGCTCGCGATGCGGCCATCGTCTGAGCGGGAGGTGCCATGCTCGTCCTGAGTCGCAAGCCCAACCAGAGCATCATCATCGGTGAAGATATCGAGGTCGTTGTCCTCGAAGTCAAGGGTGATACCGTCAAGCTCGGCCTGAAGGCTCCGCGTGACGTGAAGGTGTACCGGCAAGAGATCTATGCCGAGATCCGCTCGGAGAACGAGCGTGCAGCAGCCAATGCTGCCGCTACCCGTTCAGCCGCGCAGATTCTCAAGCAGGCACTTGGTCGAAAAAATCAGCCCCCTGCAGCCGAACCTCCCGTCACCGAGTGATCCGGGTCGCTTGAATGCCGCTTGGCGTGCGTGATACGCTGACGGAATGGCTGGGTGTTGCCGTTCGCGCGCGCGAAGGGTGGCGGTGATTGCGAATCCGTCAGTATCAGGCGGCTTCCATGCAGGAAGCGCGTCTCAAGATCAAGATGGACCTGGGGCCCGATGCGGTCATCCTTCATTCTCGCACCTTCAAGAAGGGCGGGTTCCTCGGTTTCGGGGGCAAGGAGGTCGTCGAGGTCCTTGCCGCTCTGGAGGTTAATCCTGCCGGGGGTGAGCCGCGTGCGGCGGCCCCGTCTCGGTCGCCTGCGTCGACTCTCAATATCACGCTTCCTGCCGAATCTCCTCTATCCCCTGTCACGCCCACGCCCTCGCCTTCGTCAACGCCCAGCGAAGCAACTCCACCTCGGCAGGCGGCCGAGCCAGGGATCTCCTCTGCGCCTCCGGGTCCCGTGTCCTCTCCCGTCTCGACTTCAGGACCTCTACCTCCTGTTGCGGTCTCGTCCTCCCGGGAAAAACAGGTTCCACCTTTGGCCACGTGGACAGAGTTTCAGGGCGGGGCGACGAACCCGGAAGGTGGACGCGGTTCGGGCTCCCTTTCGCCCGATGAATCCACGCTGACGCGTCTTGCACCCGAGGTGGACGCGCTCAAGGCGGCGGTCGGTGAAGTTCGTCAGATTCTCGGAACCGTGGTCGGGAAGCTCGATCAAGGGCAGGTCCGTCAGGCACGTGGGGAGTGGCCAGCACCACTCGCCACGCTGTTCGATCGCCTCGTCGATTCGGGGTTGCCTCAGGGCAGGGCACGGGATCTCGTGTCCTCGCTCGATGAAGCAGGCTTCACGGAGCCCACGTCCGAGGCACTCGATTCGCTCGATCCCATCCTGGGTTCGTGGTTCTCCTGCGCGGGGGGTATCGACGTCGGCACGGCTGCCAGGCCCCGGATCGTGGCGCTCGTGGGTCCCACGGGCGTGGGTAAGACCACGACGATCGCCAAGCTGGCAGCCAATTTCCGGCTGCTCCAGAACAAGCGCGTCGCCCTGGTCACGAACGATACCTACCGGGTTGCCGCCGTCGAGCAGCTCCGCACGTACGGTGATCTCATCCGGATTCCCATCGAGGTCGTCCAGACCCCTCATGCCATGCGCGAGGCGATCGCCCGCAATGCCGATGCGGACCTGATCCTGATCGATACGGCGGGGCGTTCTCCCTCGCATCCGATGCACCTGCAGGAGCTGGGTAGCTTCCTTGATCTTCCCGTTCCCCGGGAGGTCCACCTGGTACTTTCGGCCACCACCAATCGCGGGAACCTCGAAAAGGTCGTGGAGGCCTTCGAACCCGTTGGTCTCGACCGTCTGCTCTTCACCAAGATCGACGAGACGGTGAACTTCGGGGCCATGCTCGCCCTGTCGGCCCAGATCGGTAAGCCGCTATCCTACCTGACCACGGGGCAGAACGTGCCGCAGGATATCCAGGTCGCCGAGCG
>JBEIFE010000020.1:0-11709 GCA_040382575.1 Candidatus Sericytochromatia bacterium | reverse complement strand
CTCCATGGTGTAGACGTAACGTCCACCGTTGTAGTCCGTGCTCATGTTGCCGCCCACGTTGGCGGCGAAGGCCGCGAGCACCCCTTGATTGACGATGGCGGGACCCACGGCATCGATGTACTCGCGCGAACTGCCGGCTGCCATCAGTTTGTTCATCATCTGGATGTCTGCCACGCTGGCCTGGGGCAGGGAAGATGCGGCCACCCTGGTCAGATCCGACTTGATGCGGTCGAGGGTCGTCTTGAAGTTGAAGTCATGCAGGGAATAGTCGTATGTTGATTTGTTTCCCGTCGGGATGCCATAAGCGGAGTAGATGTTTCGCATCTCCGCCTCCGTCAAGGCCCGACTCGCGCCTGCCGCTTCGAAGGCCTCCTGGATGGTCATATCGAACTCGCCGACCCGGGTGAAGTTGAGTTCATTGCGGTTGCGAACGTAACGCTTCCGCTCGAACTGGACCCGGTAACCGGGACGACCGTTCTCGGTGGCTTGCGTGAAGACCTTCGACCCTTCCACGACCATTTCTTCAGCTTGAACGGGAACGGCGACTCCACCCGAGACCAGTGTTACCAGCGTGAGGGCCCAGAGGGCTCTACGATCGTGAATCATGTCAATCCTCCTCGAAGGGGCTGGCACTCCGGACGGTGACCAGCCCTGGCCCTGTCATCACTTGCCGTTGCCGTTGGGGCGAATCGTGGATCCTCCGGACCCACTGACCTTTCTGGACGTGCTGGTCTTGACAGCCGACACACCCTGTACGGCGACGGTCTTGCTACCTCCCAGGCGGACTGTTCCGCTGGATTTCTCCGATGAGTAGGCACGGACCGACCCCCCGGTCGTGGCGCACGATGCCCCTGGCGACATCTGGATCGATTTCGTGAGCGTGGGAAGCGATTCCGAATCGACCCCGAACTCGACGCGGTCCATGGCAGGATCAGGTGCGTTCACCTTGAAACCGCTGGGGGGATTACGAGTCTCGACCAGAGCGTCCCAGGTCCGGGTGATGACGATCTCCTGACCGCTGCTCGTACGCGTGGTCCGGTCAACCCGGCGTGTCTCGCGGGTGACGGTCCGGACTGCCGTGTCGATGTGAGTCTGGATCTTGCGTTTGTAGGGCTTGATCCGGGTCTGCAGGACCTGTTGCGTGAAGTTCACCCGTCCGCTGGCGTCCGGAGCGGAAGCTGGCCCGAACTGGACACGGGTCTGGACGAAGGGTGTCTTGAAATAATCCTTGGCCAGAGGCGGGTCCGTGACCGTGTTCGTCTCCGTCGTGGTCCGTTCGACCTGGGTGGCGATCACCTGAGCATTGGTCTCGGCATCGGGGATGAATTCGGAGATCTGCTTGGTTTCCACCAGGATCCATTGCCTGGGATCGGGTGTCGTCGGCTGGGCCAGAGCGGCGGCATCTGTACCTGTCGCCGGTACAGCATTCTGGGGAGCGGCGTTGCCTGGCAAGAAGTAGCGGATGTTCTCCGTGCTGATGAGCGTCCACTCGCCACCGGGTGCCGCAAGGGCCGGGGAAGCGAAAACCAGGGCCATCGTGCCCGCAAGCAAGAGAGGAAGGCGTATTTTCAACATGGTCGTCTCCTCACATCAGTTCTGCACGGCAGCCGTCGCGGGGTCTTCCGCGAACCAGACATCCTCGGTCAGGTGGCGCTTGCCACGCTGCACGTAGCTGGACTGGATCAGGTACTCACCGGCATCATTCCGGCGGATGGTCGGCTTCGTATCGATCTCGGTGATGCCGAGTTGCTCCAGGGTCCGGAGTTCGGATTTCTGGATACGGGCGTCCCGGTTTGCATCGATCCAGACCTTGAGCTGCCCCAGCATCGTGCCCTTGAGCTTGCGTTCGGCCTTGAAGAGGGTCGACCACGACGTCGAATCCGTGAGCGACACGTTCGTGGCCACCTGACCCGTGGCAGCGGCATAAGCCAGCTTGTGGTAACCGTTGGCATAACCGCGGGCATCGCCGAACAGCACCGTGGCATCGACCTCACCCGTGCCGGTAGCGGCCAGCGAGACCTTGCCGTTGCGGTCCAGGACCAGCAGGCCGTCTCCATCACCGTTCAGCCACTCGATGTGCTGCTTGCGTCCAACGGCCATGATGTCAAACCACACGGACCCGGCCTGTGCGAAGGGATAATTCCGCAGTCGATTCTGGGCCGAGGAAGCACCCGTCACACCGATCTTGCCATCGTGATTGAGGTCGAGGGCGATGGGCGAGTGAGTCGCCCAGGTGCCCGCCAGGAGCCACCTGGCGATCTCCCGGAGGCGGGCCGCCGTCGGCTGAGGCTCGACGACATGGACCGGGCCATTGACCGTGTTCACCCAGGTGTCGATGGCCATGCCCGTGGGGGCCAGGCCCTGATCGATGAGGGCCGCCAGCTGCGTCAAGCGACCGGCCTGAATGAAGCTGTCCATGTTCCCCATGCCGAGGAGTTTCTTGTAAGCCTCCTTGTCGTTGAGTAGCACGGCCTGGGCCGACCAGGAGGCGTAGGCAAGGTAGGTGGCCTGGTCGAACTGGGCCGGGTTGATGAAATTGATCCCGTGCGAATAGCTCAGCGGGTGGCCCCCGTCGCCGTTCACATACACGTAGCGCCCCCCGCCCTGGGCGGCGAAGGCGGCGTCGATATACGCGTTGATGGTGGAAGCGGGCAACGCGTCGAGCAAAGCTGCGGAACTGCGTGCACCCAGCAGCGTGTTGAGATTCTGGATGCTGGCCAGGGAAACTCCTGCCGGCACGGCCAGCGAACCGTTCTGGAGATCCCGTCGGATGTTGGCTATGGCCGCCTCGAAGTTGAAGTCGTGGTAAGCGCCGCCATCGTAGTTGTTATTGGTCGCCACCGGTATCCCGTAGCGACTGTAAATATTTTGCATCTCGGAAGGGGAAAGGGCCCGATTCAAGCCCCGGACGGCAAAAGCGTCCTGGATGGTCGCATCATAACGACCGACGGGGTTGAGGATGTAATTCTCGTTGCGGGTGTAACGCCGCCGCTCGAACTCCACCCAGACCCCCCGGACCTCGTGACCGTTCGAGTCTTTTCCCATACCCTCGAGGTAAACCTTGTCGGTTTCCTCGGTCAGCTCCTCGGACCGAGCAGGGGAAGGATTCCAGTTTATTGTAGCCAGTACCAGCGCGATGCTCAGGGTTGCGAGACGTTGCCTGCGCATACGTCCTCCTTTCACGGACCTGATCCGGGCTCATGCCCGCCAAGCCTCTTTTACCTCTGGTGATGGATTGTCTTTCGTTAAGACACTGTTGGTGCGTGAAGTGGCCTGTAAAACTGGGTGAAATGATGCGATTGACACCATGTCGTCGCTCGGTCGATCATGGGTTGGAAACTGGATGGGGGGCTGACTTGCCCCGGGAAGTTCACGGAGGCACACCATGACCCGCTGGATCCGATCGGATGGGCGACCGACGGCCGAGGCCACCTACATGCGACTGGCCCACATGTGGGCCGAACATTCGACCTGTTCGCGCGCCAGGGTCGGAGCCGTGATCACGACCGCGGATCTCCGGAGGACCGTGGCACATGGCTATAACGGCGGGGGGGTCGGCATGGGGGATAACGCCTGTGCGCACGGTGGGACGATCCCCGGTGCATGCGAGCATCTTCATGCCGAAGAGAACGCGCTGCTCTTCTGCAATTACGAGGGGCCGAAGTGGCTGTTCGTGACGATCGAGCCTTGCCTGCTGTGTGCGAAGCGGATCGTGAACAAGGGGCAAGTCGAGCGCGTGTATTACGGTCGCCAGGCCTACCGCGACAAGCGAGGTATCGAGTACCTGCAGGCCGCGGGGATCGAGGTCGTGTACTTCCCGGAACCGGTCTCAGTGGACGGGGTTCCGGCTGAATAGAGCCCAAAGCCGCATGACGGCAGGCCCGAGCGTCACCACGAACAGGGCCGGAAAGATGCAGAATACCAGCGGAAACAGCAACTTGACCGGGGCCTGGACGGCACGCTCCTTCGCGCGCTGACGGCGCGATTCCCGGATGCGGTCCCGCTGACCACGCAGCGTACGGGCCAGTCCCGCGCCGGTTTCTTCCGCCTGGATCCAGGCCTGGACGACGGCTTCCCAGTCCGGGCTATCCGTTCCCCGTGCCCGTGCGAGCAAGGCCGATCGCCGGTCCGCACCCAGAGACGTTGCTTGCTGCCAGGCGTGCAGGTCGACGGCCAGTTCCGGCGCCAGGTGGCTCGCGCGCGACACGAACCGATGAACGGCTGCCTCGAACCCCTGACCGGCCTCCAGGCAAGCGATCCAGAGATCCAGGACGTCCGGTAGACTCCGGGCGATCGCCCGTTTCCGCATGAGCCCTTTCCCATGAAGCCGCCACCAGCTCGAAGCAACTCCTGCAAGGAATCCCGTGCAGAAGCCGCCGAGGCCTGACACCAGGGCACCGAGGCCCCCACCCAGCAGACCCAGGGCCATGGTGGTGAGCAGGAACCATTCAAGATCGCCCGGCGCCTGGAGACCTGCCCGCATCAAGAGCGAGGTCGTCCGGTGTCGCCGTGTCGATTCCGGTCCGCCTGCCAGCCACCGAATCGGGCCCGATGCGATCAGGCGTTGAACGAGCGGACGCGACAGGCGTCTGGATCGTGCCGTCCCGGCCGGAGTCGCCAGGCCGGGTGTGACCAGGCGTTCGAGCCGTTCCCGTTCATGATGTGCAGCGGGGGGAAGCAGGGCCCAGACGAGCAGCGTCGAGGCTACGAATACCAGCACGACCCCGTTCAAACTCAGTCCTCCACCCGGATAGCACGACGCATCCAGATCACACCGATGCCCTGAAGACCGACCGCGCAGAGCAGGATCGTCCGACCCGTCTCGCTGGCCCACATGGGACCCAGATAGCCCGGGTCGATCACATGGAGAGCCAGCCCGACGCAAAGAGGCAGTCCCCCCAGCACCCAGGCGGACAGGCGTCCCTGAGCCGTGAGGGCTTTCACTTCGCCGGCCAGGCGTTGCCGTTCTCGCAGCGTGTCATGCAGTCCGGTCAGGATCTCGGCCAGGTTCCCCCCCCACGTCCGCTGGATGGCGATCGCCTCGACCATGAGATCCACCTCCGTCGCCCGGATCTCCCGGGCGACGCGCGCGAGTGCCTCCTCGACCGGAATGCCCCAGGTCGTTTCTTCGAGCACGTCCCTCCAGGGCCGGCCTGCGGGTCCGACTTTCTCGTCAGTGGCGCGTTGCCATGCCGTCAGGAAGCCCTGACCGGCTTTCAGGGAGCCTGCCATGGTCCAAAGGGCCGCCGGTAATCCGTCGAGAAATGCCCGCCGGACCCGGGCCGCTCGGGAGACCAGCCAGGTGCAAGCGGCCATCACGAGGATCGCAGCCCCGAGGACTCCCGCCAGGGGGGAGCCCGATATCCAGCCGATCAGACCACCCGCGGTCGTCGAAACGATCCCCACCATCAGACGCCATTCGCGGCCCGTCACGGACCATCCGGCCTGCTCGAGATGAGCCTCGAGCCATCCGCCTTCCCCACGCGCCGTCCGTCTGGCCGCGGGACGAGCGGGGTCGGTCGCGATCCGTGGTGTCGATTTCTCGAGTCTGGCGAGGCGCTTGCCGAGGCGATGGTCCGCCAGCAGCCCGCCCGGGACGAGCCAGGCGAGCGGCAGGACGGAACTCGCGGCGATCGCCGCCATCTGCCACGTCAAGGTCATGACTCGGTCTCCCTCTCGACGAGACGGTCCATCGCGGCAGGGCGGATTCCCGTCGCGAGGTGTTGATCCGTGCCCGCATGCCACCGGTGGATCTCTTGCATCTGGATGATCTCTTCCTCCATGCCGACGACCTCGGCAATTCCCGTCACGCGACGCCTGCCGTCCCGGCCGCGTTCTACCTGGACGACGAGATCGAGGGCGCTGCGAATCTGCTCCCGGATCGCTCGCAGTGGCAGGTCGTGACCGGCCATCAGGACCATCGTCTCGAGGCGCGACAGGGCATCCCGGGCAGAGTTGGCATGCAGGGTCGCGAGTGAGCCCTCGTGGCCCGTGTTCATCGCCTGAAGCATGGCGAGGGCCTCGGCGCCACGAACCTCACCCAGGATGATCCGGTCGGGGCGCATGCGGAGCGCATGGCGTAGCAATTCCGCCTGGGGAATCGCGCCCTGGCCTTCCAGGTTCGGGGCACGGGTCTCGAGTCGCACGACATGGGGCTGCTGCAGTTGCAACTCGGCGGCATCCTCGATCGTCACCAGCCGCTCGCGCACGGGGATGAATCCCGACAGCACGTTCAGCAGGGTGGTCTTGCCCGATCCCGTCCCCCCCGAGATCAGGATGTTGAGCTTGCTCTCGACCGCGCGGTGAAGAAAGGTCGCGATCGCCTCGTTCCATGAGCCCCAGGCGAGAAGCTCGTCCGGACGGATGGGGTCCTTGCGGAATTTCCGGATGGTCAGGCACGGGCCATCGATCGCCAGCGGCGGCAGGATGGCATGGATGCGGCTTCCATCTGCGAGTCGGGCGTCGCAGGCTGGCGTGCGCTCGTCCACGCGACGCCCCACGGCCGAGACGATCCGGTCGATGACGGTTCGCAGGTGCTCCACGTCCCGGAAGGCGACCTCCGTGAGCGTGAGGCAACCCGCGCGTTCCACGTAAACCCGGTGGGGTCCGTTGACCATGATCTCGGTGATGCTCTCCTCGGCAAGCAGGGGCTCGATGGGCCCCAGGCCCCGGACCTCGTTGAGGATGTCACGAACCAGATTGTCACGTTCCTGCGCGGCCCGGATCCGCCAGCTGGCAGGCGTCGTGGGGTCCTGCAGGACCCCCTGCAACTCCAGGGCGATCGCGGCCTCCAGGGCTTCGGGTGGGGTCTGCTCATCGAGCGCATGGACCCGCATGTTGTCCACCAGCCGGCGATGAACACGAGCCCGCAGGGCGTGACCGGACTCCCTTTCGGGTGCGGGCGGATTGGGTCTGCTCGCCTGGACCACCGGCACGGGGGCCGGATGGACGGGGAGAGCCTCCGGAACGGGACGCGAACGACGGAACATGTCACCTCCTTCTCAGCCAGTCGAGCCATGCGGCAGGCCCAGAGCGTACGGGAACCAGGGCCCGGGTGGGGCTGAGGTCGCGGGCCAGGGACTGGATGCGCCGGGAAAGCGGATGCGACGGTGCACCGACGACGATCGGTTCGCCCCGGTCCAGGGCCGTCTGGGTCGCCTCCGGCGCATGGGGAAGCCGGTGGTGGATCCGGCGCCCGATGGCCCGCTCGATGCTCTCGGGCTCGAAGCGGCTGGGGGCGTCCCAGAGCACGACGTTCCAGCGGGACGTGTCCACTCCTTGCGCTTGCCAGACCTGCTCGGCCTGCCGGAGCTCCCGGAAGGCGATCAGGTCCGGGAAGATCGGAACGAGGGTGGTGTCGGCCGCCTGGAGGCTCTCGAGCGCCGCGTCCTGGGGCTCGCTGGGAACGTCCACCACGACCCATCCCCCCCGCGAGGTCAGCGTCGAAAGGGTGCGCCGGAAGCAGCCCTGATGGATCAGCGTCGTCTCGTCAGGCGATCGCGTCACGGCCAGCCACTTCAGCCCCGAGGCATGAGAGAGCGTCGCTTCCTCGAGTTCGTCCGCCCGCCCGGCCCGGACGAGCTCGGCGAGCGTCAGGGTGGGTTCCAGGTTCAGGGCGAGGTCCAGAGCCGGGTAGGCCGGGACGGCCTCGAGCAGGGTGACGCCGCCGGGGATCATCCGGGTCAGGGCGATCGCCAGGTTGGTCGCGAGGGTGGTCTTTCCGGATCCGCCCCGAGGGCCGTGGACGGCGATGATCCTCCCCGGTTCCGGAAGGGGGCCCGCCTCCGGCACGGCCCGGCGGAGTCGTTCCTGGAAGCGCGCAGCCCGGGCGATCGCCGGCCCGAGGCCGCGGGGGTCGCTGACGACTTCCCGGATGCCCCCCTGCATGACCTCGGCCAGTTCCCGCGCTTCGAGCGTACAGCCGACCAGGAGGATCGACAGAGTCGGATGGCTCGACAGCCAGACGTCCAGGGTCGCCAGCACGTGCGGGATGGGCAAGGGGGCGGGGGCGCGCCACACGACCAGATCGAGGTCTCGAGGTGAGCCCGATGCCTCGTCTCGGCGCTCGATCTCACCCACGAGCTCGTGGGTGGCGAGTTCCTCGGCCCAGGGCTCGATGTCGGGGCTGGTCCCGATGAGCCAGGTCTTCAGCGGCATGGCGCCCATCCCTTCATCGGATCGACGGGACGGGTGCGGGAACCGTCTCGTCGGCGAGGCGCACGGCGTACCGGAGGGCCGTACCGGCCACCTGGTCCTGTTCGAGGGTCTCGATGTATCGCCCCACCACCTCGCCCCGGCGGGTCGTGTAGCTGATGTAGACGCGCGCAAAGCCCGCGATCGAGACGTTCGAGCGCCCCGTGGCCTCGAAAAAGTCCTGTTCCACCAGCGCGATGGTGACCACCCGCGGGGTTCGCATGCCGAGCTCTGCTTCCAGGAACGACGTGGTGTCGCGTCCGATCAACTGCTGCAGCGTCGATGCCGTGGGACCTGCCATGTCTCCGGGTTCCGTGGACACCATCTCGCCCTTCCGGAGGCTCCGGCGCGCCCCATCCAGCAAGCTGGCCCGGTAAGTTCGGGCGCCGGTTCCGTCGATCGCAAGGGCCTGAAAGTTTCCGCGGACGTTACCCGGCCCGCTTCTTTTCAGCACGATCTCCTCACCGCGGGCGTGGCGCGTGCCCGGCAACCCCAGCGGACGGAGCCCCTGCGTGACCTCGACGCAGTGGAGGTCGGCGACCGATCGCGCCCCGATCCCGAGCGTCTCTGGGCGATCGCGATCGGCCGGGACGAGCCGGGAGAGTCGGCTGACCCAGCTCTTCACCGGGGTACGTAGCTGGACCGTCACCCGGCTGCCCTGCGTGATATGGACCTCTCCGTCATCCAGCTCGAAGCCGTTCTGATGTGCCAGCTCCCGGGCGGCCTTTCGGGCCCGCTCGGGGCTCTGCATGAGTCCCCGGGCTCCTGCGAGTGCCGCCGCATCGCAGGCGCTCTGGAGGCGGGTCCGCTCGAGTGTCACGGCCCCCACGTCGGCCACCAGACCGAGGACGAGTGTCAGCCCGAGGCCCCAGAATGCCGTCATGACCAGGGTGCTGCCGTTTTCGGAATGGTGCATCGGTTTCACCTCGCAGGGGGGGGCGGGGCCGGTGTCGGGGCACCGGCAGATGTCGGGATGGGGGACGTCGAGGGTGAGGGAGAGGGGGTCGCGCCGGACGATGGGGGTTCGGAGGCCGGCGAGCTGCCCAGGATCGTGGGTGTCACGAGGATCGCGAGTTCCGTTTCCTGGTGCTGGTAACGCGTCGAGCGGAACAGTTCGCCCAGGATGGGCACGTCTCCGAGGAAGGGGAGTTTCTCGACGAGCTGCGAGCTGACGTCCTGGAGCAGCCCGCCGATCGCGAGTCCCTGGCCCTGGGCCAGCACGACCTGGGTCTGGGCCCGGCGGGTCGTGATGGCCGGTACCACGAAGTTGGCCAGGCGAACGGCGTTGGCGACGTCCAGCTGGGAAACCTCCGGGGCCACCTGCAGGGACACACGCCCGTCATCCAGCACCTGGGGCGCCATGTCCAGCTTGATCCCGTAGGCCTTCCACTCGAATGTGACCTGGTTGAGCTGCTGGCTCACGGGCACAGGTACCTCTCCGCCTGCCAGGAAGCTGGCCTTGCCGCCACTGACGGCGACCAGCTTGGGACGTGCCAGCACCCGGGCGTCCCCGCGGGACACCAGCATGCTCAGCCGGGCGGCGATCCGTTCGTAGAGGCCGAAGGCCGTACCCCCCAGATCCGACAGGGGCTGTCCGGCCCGGGGATTGCGCGCGTCCCCCTGGATCATCGCCAGGTTGTCGGGTTCGAAGCGATCCTCCCCGTTCGAGGAGCGACTCATCTGCCCCCACTTGATCCCGAGCTCATGGCTGGCCGTCTTCCCGAGTTCCACCACCTGGACGTCGACCTGGACCTGCTGGACGGTATCGGCCTCGAGCAGGTTGACGACCCGCGGAGCGAAGCTCTGGGCGAGCTTCTCGGCCTGCTGGGCCTGACTCGTGCGAGCCACCCGCCCCGTGAGCAGCACCGTGTCCTGGACGACCTGCACCCCGAGGCCACGGGCGCCCGTCACGCGGGCGATCGTCTCCTTCAGCAGGCTCGCATCGAGCCGGACCGAGACCTCGTAACGCGTCAGGCCGCGCTCCGTCCAGACGAAGCAGTGGGTGCTCCCGGCCCGCTTGCCGTTGACCAGCACGGCATGGCCATCGAGCACGGCCACGTCCGCAATGCTCGGGTCCGTCACCGAGACCTTGGTGATGCGGGGTCCCGACCGGACGACCTCGGAGTGGCCGACATCCAGGGGAAGGGTCATCGAGGCGATCGCCTCCGAGCCCTGTGCCCGTGCGGGCGTCCAGGGCTGCAGGGCGAGCCAGAGGCAGGGCAAGAGCCATCTGCGCAGGGACCTGGGCTTCAACGGTTCACCTCTTCCGTCTGGGTGCCGCGGATCACGAGGATGCCTCGGGGGGCGGCGGGTCGTTCGACGACTCGTACGGTCACGGGGACACGGACCGGAACCCGCACCACACGCGGGGCAAGCTTGGGCGCGGGGGCTTTCGGTGATCGGCCGAGCAGGGTATCGGGCGTCACGCCCGAAGTACGCGCGGTGCTGCTCTCGGCGTTCGACCGCATGGCGAGCCGGATCTTGCCGCGGTCAGCGGCCAGGATGAGGCGCTCTGCATCCGTCGGACTCACGGCGAGCGTTGCAGAGGAGACGACCTTCGCCCCTTCCTCCGAGGCATGGTCGGCTTCCTGGGCGCAGGCCAGGACCCGGACACGCTGCAGGAGGAAGCGGGTCGTCGTCTCGCCCTCGATGTCCATCGTGCTCACGACGTCCACGACCATGCCGGGTTGGACGAATCCCGCCACGCCGACGACCTCGTCAACGGCGACGGTCACGGCTCGCAGACCCGGCGGGACGGGCAGGATCGCGCGTTCACGCTGGCCGGGGGGCCAGAGATGCTCCTCGAGCACGGGTTCCCCGGGTACCAGAGCGATGCGGCCCGAGCGGCCGACCAGGGCTTCGATCGAGTCCGTGGCTCCCGCCGGGGTGAAGCGTTCGGGACGATCCTGGATGGACAGGTCGCTGGTGCCGATCGTCTCGTTGGGCGCCACGGTCCTCAGGGCCACGACCACCGGGCGTGTGGCCTCGGGTGCGGCTTCCGAGGCCTGGACCCGGCTGAACCACCAGGTCATGCCGGCGCTCGAGATGAGCCCGAGACCGGCGGCGAGGACGATCCGGGGAATGCGAATGGGGTTCATGGTGCCTCCTGGCGCATGGTGGCCGTGGCGGCGAGCCAGAGCGGGACGGGAAGACCGGGGATGTGCACGGCCACCTGCAGGGGATGGTCGAGCCGGACCTGCACGTCGGATCCGTCGGGCGAGCGGGGATGCCCGATCGAGACCCGGGTTCCTCCGGTCTCGATCCCCGCGCCGGTCAGGTACGCGAGAGTCGTCTCGCGGACCCGACCGTCGGGGCGACCGAGGGCGCCCAGGCGAGCTCCCTCGCGGGCGGCATTCGTGAGGACGAGCTGGGTTCCGAAGATCTGTCCCAGGGCGAAGATCCCCGTCACCAGGGCCAGGACCAGGGGCAGAACCAGGGCCGTCTCGACGGTGGCCTGGCCGGATGCATCAGCAAGTCGCATCACGTGCTTCCGTTACTTGCTGGTGCTGCTCAGCG
>JBEIFE010000019.1:0-11711 GCA_040382575.1 Candidatus Sericytochromatia bacterium | reverse complement strand
GAACGGCCGGACGGAGGTGATTTCGGTGCGCGCCCGCAGCAGCCGGGGCGAAGCGTACTTGGAGGTACGTGAGCACCGGCTGCGAGGACGTAAGCCCGAAATCGCCCCGGCCTGGCCGTTCGAAAACCCTACCGGCGGGCTTTTTCTTTGATGCGGGCAGCCTTGCCCTGAAGACCACGGAGGTAGTAGAGCTTGGCCCGACGGACGTCACCGCGGCGCAGGACTTCGAACTTCTCGATGCGCGGCGAGTTGACGAGGAAGGTGCGCTCGACGCCCACGCCCTGGAAAACGCGACGGACGCAGATCGTGGCATTGATGCCCGAACCGCTGCGCTTGATGACGACGCCTTCATAGGCCTGGACGCGTTCCTTGCCACCCTCGACGATCTTCGCGAAGACCTTGACGGTGTCGCCGGGGTTCATCTCGGGAAGGCCTTCCTTGATGAAGGGCTTCTCGATGGACTCGATGACGGCGCGGGCGTTGAGACGGGTGGACATGGTTGACAGACTCCTCGAAAGGGGGCGGGGGCTCATGGCCACCCGGGGCCACGAAACCCAGGCAGGGCCAAAAGGCCCCGGACATTCGAAAACTCACATTAACACATGGGAAATGAGCTGACAACCCGATCCATCAGGACGCGGGATCCGCGAGCGAGGCCAGGACGGGGGTATCGTCGTCGGGATCTCGTGTCTGGACCATGAAAGTCGCACAACGATCCGCGAAGAGCTCCCGCTCGGTGGTCCAACCACCGAAGGTACGCCGCTGGATGGACAGGGTGAGCGTCGCCGAGACGCAGACGTAGTGGTAGACCCATTCTCCCTCGGCATCCATGTGAGTCATCCCGATGCGACTGTTGAAGGGAACCTCGATCTGGCCCACCACGCGGCGATCGCCTGCCATTCCTTCGAAGTTCCAGCCATCGAGGTCGTGGGCGCCCCGTTCACCGATCCGGGACCAGAGTCCACGGGTTTCGAGGACCCGATCTTCGAGGGTCAACCGGAAGACGGAAAAGGGTGGCGCCCACGGACCGAGGGGAACTCCCGACTCGACCCAGGCCTGGAAGCGAACCCCCGGGTCGTCCGGGAAGGATGGAACCAGAGCCCAGTGGCCGGAGAGGGGGGGATCTACCCCCCAGCGATGGACAAGGACGGCAGAGGCCTCAACGAGTTCCACGCGCCGCTTGCCGAGCAGGATCTCACCGGAAACCTTCAGGTCCGGATGGGGAGACAGGATCCGGGAGCCCTTACCGGAGGTCCGGTACATCGAGCGCATGGGAAGGTAATGAAAGGGCTCCGATTCGGATGCCCAGGTCAAGCTCCAGCCCATCCGATGTTCGCGACTCTCGACCCGACCCTTCCAGGCCCGGGAGGACAGGGCGCCGCGTTCCACCTGAAAACTCACGGGATCCTTGTCGATCCGCACCTGGTCGATCGGAAAGGCAGAGGCGACGGCGAGACGGCGGGAGGCATGCTGCCCGTCATGACCGACGGCCCACAGACCGCCATACGCCTCGCCTTCAACGGGTGCCACGAGAGTCTGACCCACGAGCAGGACCGCCTGCTGGGCCGGAGCACTCAACAGGAGGAGATAACTCTCCTGAAATCCGGACTCACCGGACCAGATCGGTGCATTCCCGCTTTCGGCGCCCATCACGGACCGTCACCCCTGGCGTCAGGCGCCCAGACGGTAGCCGAAGCCCCGGACCGTCTGGATGAACTTCGGACTCGAGGGATCTTCCTCGATCTTTTCCCGGAGCCAGCGGATGTGAACATCGACGGTCTTGGTATCCCCGTAGAAATCGAGCCCCCAGACCTGCTCGAGCAACTCTTCCCGCGAGAAGACGCGACCGGGCGCGCCCATCAACATCGCCAGGATCTTGAATTCCTTGGGCGAGAGCTCGACGGGCCGCTCGGAAACGGAGACGCGATGCTCGGACAGGTTGAGCATCAGGTTTCCGAACTGGTAGACCTTGGACTTGTTCTCGGGTTCGACGACCTTGGATCGGCGCAGCAGCGCCTTGATACGGGCAACGAGCTCCCGGAGACTGAAGGGCTTGATGAGGTAGTCGTCTGCACCGACCTCGAGCCCGATGACCCGATCGATCTCCTCGCCCTTGGCGGTGAGCATGATGATGGGGATATCGTTTTGCTCCCGGCGCAGCAAGCGGCAAACTTCCAGTCCACTGAGCTTGGGCAACATCAGGTCCAGCACGATGAGGTTCGGCTTGGCGAGCTGGACCTGCTGGAGTGCCTCCTGACCGTCGTGAGCCTTCACGACGTCGTACCCTTCCTGGGTGAGCGCAAACTCGATCGATTCGACGATCATTTCTTCGTCGTCCACGAGCAGAATTTTTTCGGCCATGTTCGGGCGATCCCTCGATGCTGGGTCGTGAGGTGGGTGAGGCTACACCTACTTACCCAAGCTCATCGAGTTTCTTAACCTGAAACTCGCAAATTTCCGCGTTCCCTCCCTCGATGGGGGGGGGTCAGAAGCCGCGGCGCCAGGTGCCGAGCAGCGAAACATTCCGCTCATCCCCCGATGGAAGCAACAGACGGTTGTCGATCCCGAGCTGGAGGGCGAGGCTTTCGGACCATTTCCAGCGCAACCCCAGCTGGTAGACGTTACGGTCCCGGCGCAAAGAATAGCTTCCGCCGAGCGAGAGGGGACCGAAAGTGCGCGACTCCGTACGGATGGTCGGCGCAAGCGCCTGGCTCCATTCGGTGGTCGATGAGAGAGCCAGGGCCTCGGGCGACACCAGATCGAGTTCGAGGGTCTCGAGCGGGAGCAAGCTGACCACCTGGGCCGTGACGGGGCTGAGCACGCGGCGTGTGGCGGTCGAGAGTATGCCCGAGACCTCCTGGGTCACGACCCCGATACCCCGCAAGTCTCCCCGGATGATCCCGGCAAGGAGCGACTCCTTACCGATGACCCGCTCGATGCGGTCCTGGGTGAGCTGGGGCTCGTTCCGGCAATCGAAGCGGCGCTTCATGTCCGTGAGGGAACCCGTGACCGTGACCAGCACGTCGAGCATACCGCCCTGCGGATGGGCGGCCGGCTCGGCGAAGTCGAGCGGGTCATACGACATGACCTGGCCACGCGCGACGATTTCAAGCCTGGTGGGGGGAATCCGCGAGCCCCCCACCCGCTGCTCACCCTCACCCGCGAGCAGGTTCGAGGCCTGAGGAAGGAACTCGATCACCCCGCCTTGCTGGATGTCGAAGGTATAGAGAACGGGAGTGAAGGTACCACTCCGGGTGACGATGGTCCCCTTGACCTCGGGCTCAGACAGGCGGCCCCCGATCCCGAGCGCACCATCGACGATGACATCCATGAGACGCGCATCCGCCAGGCCAGCAATGGGAATTTTCGGACCCAGGACCTGCACTCCCTGGAGCAGGCGCACCGTCAGGTCCCTGAAGTCCAGGGGAAAGGCCTTGCTCGCGATGCTCTGCGCGGCGTCACCCGAGCTACGCGGGAGGGCATCGAGATCGAGCAAAGCTTGCGAGACGGCGATCAGTCCGCCGAGACGCGGGTTGGAGAGGGTACCCCCCAGTTCAAGCGAGGCATCGAGTTGCCCCCGGAAGAGCCCGTTCGTCAGTCCAACCCTGGCCTGACGAACGATGCCCTGGAGGCGAAGATCGGAAGGAACGAAGCGGACCAGCCGGATGCGTCCGCCAAGGTTGACGCTCCCCCCCCCGATCGCGGCCGTGGCTCGCTCGAGGACGATGGATCCGTCGCGCAGGGTGACCAGAGCCTTCACGTCCGTGAAGTCCTGGTCGAGATTCCGGTCGCGGAAGGCCACCCCGCGCAACTCGGCAGCCCCCGTCAGAACGGGCGCCTCGGGCGTCCCACCAAGATGGGCCCGGAGTTCTCCGTCCCCCCCCTTCCACAGGATCTCACCGCGTGTCAGGGGTGTGATCACACCGAGACTGTCACCCTGAAGCTCCACCGATAGATCGAAAGGCTTGCGCGCCGCCTGCGCGACCAGAGGCAATCGGCCGTACACCCGGGCCGCTTTGCCATCCTTGACGACCCGGTTACGTCGCTTGTCGGCCAGGATCAGGGTGCCCTCGCGGAAAACTCCCTTCATCTCGGCGAGATCGAAGGAGAACCCCCCCTCTGCCCGGGCTCCGCGCGCCGGACCGATGGCTCCATCGAGCACCTCTGCCCCGATCTGAAGATACGGATCCGACCAGGGCCCCCGTGCCACGAGGGTGAAACTCCCCTTGCCCGCCAGCGACAGGTCCTGACCCGCAAGATAGGGGTTCACGAGATCGAGATCGAGATTCTGCGCGAAAGCCTCGACGATCCCTTCACCG
This sequence comes from Candidatus Sericytochromatia bacterium, assembly GCA_040382575.1. Classification (GTDB taxonomy): domain Bacteria; phylum Cyanobacteriota; class Sericytochromatia; order S15B-MN24; family UBA4093; genus JAYKJE01. Next base: position 7,392 of record JBEIFE010000019.1, on the reverse strand, counting down.
CCCACGACGCCCCGGACGGAAAGTTCGGCTCCCCCCTCACCACCCTCGCGGTAGGCCACCCGGGACAGCACCAACCGGTCAGGTTCGATCCGGGCCGAGACCTCCAGCGACTCGATCTGCTGGGCGAGCCATCGACCGTTGCGTAGCGTCAGGTCGGTCTTGACCTGAGGAGCTTGCAGGGGGCCTCGCACCTCCACGAACAGACCTGCACGCCCCTCCAGCGAGGCCCAGGGGGCCCTGCCCAGCCAGGCAGACCGCCGCCCCTGGAAAGGAGTAAGATGAACGGCCTGCCAGTGTTGCAGCAGGGCCTGGAGGGGAAAGACGCCCGCATCCGATGCGGGAGGTGGCGGCGAAAGCCGGAGCCAGCCCCTGACAGGCTGTCCACCGGAGGGCAGAACCGCGCTGTCCGTGGCCCGGACGATCCGGTCGAGATAGAGGCTCCGGATCATGCTGGACACCGAGGCATCCGGAACACCCACGTGCAGATCGAGACCGGCCTGTGGCCCCAGCCAGCGGACCACGCCCCCGACGGTCCCCGCGACATCCGGACCGGCAGCCACGGTGACATCCTGGATCGAGAGTTCGCCCGGCGTGACGAGGCAGGCTCCGTCCACGGAGACGAGTCGTCCCCAGCGCCCCGCTTCGAGGCGCTGACCGTGGACGGTTCCCGAGACCCGCCAGTCGGCGCCCTCGAGATCGACCTGCCCGGCGCCGTCCACCCGCCCGAGGAGAGGCCCGAGCGCACGGCGGACCTGCTGCTGGACGACGGGAATCCTTGCCAGTTCGATCCCGCGAGCGTTCCAGGCAGCACGACCGCGAGCCCGGGATCCTAGCCCCATCCGGAACGTCCCCGTGACCTCACCGCCGCCTATCAGGCCCCTGACGGCGCTGACGCGAACCCCGGTCGGGTCGACCACGAAGCGGCCCTGCACGTCTTCGAGGCCGATCCCGGCGATCGCCGCCCCGGGGATACTCGCCCGCCCCTCCACACGAAAATGCCCGCGTATCCGGGGATCCACCGACACGTGAACCGGTCCGTCGGCCTGGCCGGTCAACCCGATCGGAACCGTCGAGAAGGCATCGGCCCAGTCGAGCGACCATCCCCGGGCCATACCATCGAGTCTCAGCGGCCCCCCGTACCGTCCCCCACCCGACACCTGGATGATCCCGGCACCGTCCCGGGCAACGGCTTCCCGGATCTGCCACCCATCGCGTCCCAGGCGGGTCACAGCACGAAGCTCGGGAATTCGTCGCCCCTGAAGCACCAGGGCTTTCGAGTGCGCGAGAACATCTATCGCAGGACGCTGGGCGGTCCCACCCAGGCGGACCTCACCATCCACGATCCCCGCCAGGCGAACGGGCATCCGGACATGGGGTGCGAGTGCCCGATCGGGTTGCGCGCCCCGGACCTGGACGAGTCCCTCGAGCGGCAAATCAGGGACGAGCCCGACCGAAACCTGGCCTTGCACGGCTGCACCGGCCACGCGTGCCTCCGAAACCTCGACCCGGACGGACCGACGGTCCACCGTCACGCGGGTCTTCAGGGACTCGACCTCTTCCCGGACGATCCTGCCACGTGCCACCTCCCCGTCAGCCACGATCAGGAGGCGATCGGCAGGCCCCGTTACGCGCGCATGCACGTCGCCCACGCCCTGGACATCCAGGGCAGCGAGTGCCGGAGCGAAGGGGAGCAGCGAGGGCAGTTTCACGCCTCTTGCCTCGCCCTGGAAGTCCAGGCGCGTCATGCCGCGATCCCAGTCACCGACCCTTCCATGGGCCTCGACGAGATTGCCGCATACACGGGCAGCTGCACGCTCCACGGTGACCTGATGGGCATCGAAACGGACCCGACCGTGTATGCCTTCTATCCTCGGGGCGATCGCGCGAACCCACACCTGACCGTCTCGGACATCCGCGAGGCCATCGATTCGCCAGTCCGTCGCATCCGGCCTGGACCACGACACGCGGACATCCGAGCGAGCCAGTCCCGATTCGATCCGGAACTCTCTGGACGGCGCGAAGTAGTTCACCCAGGGTCGGATCGCCAGGTGCTCACCGTGCGCCTCGATACGCGAAGGCTTGCCCGCCCAGTCAACCCTCCCGTCGCCCCAGACTCGCTCGCCATCATGACGAGCCTTCCAGCGGAAGCGCGTCGAGGTTCCCCGGAGGGTGACGTGACCGTCGAGATGGTCCAACGTCTGCCGCGTCGGGGCGAACGGACGTGCACCCGCATCGGCCCAGACGAGGGAGGCATCACGGATGGACACCCGGATATCGGGCAGCACGGGCGGCTGAACGGGGCCGCTGGGCGGCGGCGGCGGAAGGCGCGGCTGAAAGGTCAGCTGTCCTCGTCCATCCCGACCGACGAATAGACGGGGATGATCGAACTGGAAACGCAGGGGACCTGCACCGGGCTTTCCGAGCGACCACCAGGGGACATCCGCGAGGACCCGATGGACGCGGAGTGCCGTCGGCGCGCCAGGACGCATCGACGAACCGATCTCCACGTCACGGAGGATGAAAGCCCCCCAACTGATCGGACGAACGGAACGGATATGAACCGGTAGACCGATGGTGTCGGAGACCTGGCGCTCGACGAATCGAGCGAAGCTCTCGACGAGGCGACCGCGAACCTGCCACGCGTCCAGGCCCCAGCGCCCCAACCAGGCCAGTCCCGCCAGCAAGGCCAGAAGAAGCAACCCGTTGACGACCCTGTCAAACCGATGAAACGGTTGACGGAAACGTGGCGTGGCCTTGCGGTCGGACGTGGACACCCGAGAAGCGAACTCCGTGAAGGAACCCATGCGACGAAAGACGCGCGACGAGGAGTTCGTCGCGCGTCAGAGTTGCGGGGACAGGATTTGAACCTGCGACCTTCGGGTTATGAGCCCGACGAGCTACCGGACTGCTCTACCCCGCGGCTTTCTTTATACCACGGGCTTCTCGCCGATGCAAGAGGGAGAGATTCAAGGCGCGCCGCGAGAAAGGCCGAGGGCGAGATCCGCCTGGACGAGGCCGAACCCCGTCATGGTATCGAAACCCGGGGTGGCGAGATCCTGCGCCGTCCGCTCGAGCCTGGCGCGGACCGCATCCGGCGACAGAGCAGGCTGCGCGGAAAGCACGAGCGCGGCGACCCCCGACACGAACGGCGTTGCCATCGAGGTTCCGCTCAGCACTCCGTGCCCCGGAGCTGCACCGGGATCCTCGGAAAGGAGCGTGAAGGATCGCATCGGGAGGGTCGAATAGACATCCGAGCCCGGTGCACTCACGCTGATCCAGCGACCGACGTTCGAGAAGGAGGCGATACGCCCCTCGTCGTCCGTGGCACCGACCGCGATCACCCCCGGATATCCTGCGGGGTATTCCTGCACGTTGGCCCCTTCGTTGCCCATTGCCGCCACCACGACCACGCCGCGGGAAATGGCATAGGCCACGGCTGCCTCGAGACTCTTGCCGCCGCCAGCCCCCCCCAGGCTGAGGTTGAGGACCCGGGCGCCGTGGTCGACCGCCCAGACGATCCCCTGGCAGATGCGACTGGTGGTCCCGGCTCCCTGGGCATCGAGAACCTTCACAGGCATCAGACGACAGCCTGGAGCCACCCCCAGGGCGCCATCCGGGGTCACGGGCTCTGCTGCCACGATGCCCCCCACGTGAGTCCCGTGACCGTGGTCATCCTGAGGAGAGAAGGTCCCTGGCACGAACGAGATACCGGGGACGAGACGCGCACGCAGGTCGGGATGCTCCAGGTCTATCCCGGTATCGAGGATCGCGACGACCACTTCCGGGCGCCCCCGAGTCCAGTCCCAGGCACGGGGGGCACCGACGGATCGTAGCCCTCCCTGACGGGAGGCCATCGGATGGGAAAGCGCGAGGTTGCAGGAAACGACGGTTTCGGGTTCGGAATAGACGATCGCCCCCGAACTGCGGAGATCGGCGAGGGCTCGCACGGCACGGTTGTCGGTGGTGTCGACGACGGCAATCCCGAGAGGGTCGATCTGCCCCCGGATGGCCGTTCCGAGCGACGATATACCGGTGCCGAGACGCCCTTGCTGAAAGCGCACGATGGCCCTGCCCGGCACGATCCGGGAGGACTGGCCACCCAGCGCCCGGCGAGCCGACAGGTGAGCCCCGATCGAGGCCGTCGGGCTCCCGACCTGACACGCCGAGACGGTCGCGAGGGCCACGAGTGCTCCCACGAAACGTCGAATGGCTTTACCGAATGCAGGCATGTCGTTCAGCGTCCCCCCTGTGAAGGTTATCCAGGCCATGGGAGGGACGCTGAAGTCCCCCGGACCAAGAACACGTGAAAAAGCGGTAAACTTCCGGATCAGGGAGCTCAAGCGAAGGTCCCGCCTGTCGAGGTTCCACGTGCTGTACCTGGTCCATGACCCGATCCTCGAGCCCGGCCCACCTGACGCTCGTCTCGATGAACTCGAGGCCGTGGGCGACCTCGGTCTGGCGTTCGAATCCTTACCGGAGGCCCGTGATGCCGAACTCCTGCGCGATCGCGGTCATCCGTGGGGATTGCTGATCCGTTCGATCGGCCATGAAACCGTCCCTCGCCTGAATCTCGCGGCGGGTGACCCGGACTATCGCCACCGGACGTTGAAGATCCTCGCCGATTTGATCAGGCGTGCCTCGGCGAGTGGCGCATCGATGCTCGAATTGCCGGCTCCCATGGCCCTGGAAGAAAGCGAGCTCCCCGGTCGCCCGGGAACCCCCATCCCGCTGCAACGGGCCAGAGACCACATGTGGCGGTCGCTGGACGCACTCGCGAGTATCACCGACGCGATGGCGTTGAGGATGAGGGTGCCCTCGCACGGGGAAGCGCGTTCAACGGCCGCGATCGATACGGAAAACTGGGACAGCTGGATGGATCATCTGGGGATCCCCCATCTCGGGCTCACCAGACCCCTCGATAAACCGCCAACCCGGCCGGAGGATCTGCCGGGACCGGGGCGGTGGGACCGCTCGTGCCGCTTCGCAGGCAAGGCCTGGAATGCGCGGGGCTGGGCCTACTGGGCCGAGGCGCTCGAAGAGACCCCCGGCTGGAGCCGCCTCGACTGGTGCGTGGGACACCCACCCCGGATGGATCGCGGTCTTCTCAGCGAATTGCGCCATCTCCGCGAGCGACACGCGACCTGAGGCCCTCGCGTCGTTCGAGATGGGTCCTGACGGCGAGTGTGATCGCCCGCGCCAGGTCGACGTGGAATTCCGGCTTCCGGAAAAGCCGGGCATCCTCGGGGTTGGTGAGATAACCCGATTCGAGCAGAACGGCAGGCACCCCGGGCTCCCTCAGCACGTAAAGTCGGGCCTGGCGAACCCCCCGATCCTCGCGTCCCAGTCGCTCGACCACCGTCCGGTGAATGCGCCGAGCCAGCCCGAGACTCTCGGGATGCCGGTAAAACGTCTCGAGACCGGACGTCTCGGCATGGCTGCAAGCGTTCCCGTGCAAGCTGACGACCAGATCAGGTCTGAGCGCCTGGATGAACCGGGCCCGGGTGGACAGTTCCACCGTCACGTCCGAATCACGCGTCATCCAGACCTGGACGTCACCGTCACGCATGAGTTCCTGCTCGAGTGCTCGTGCCAGCGCGAGCGTGACCGACGCTTCACGGAGATCGTCCACACCGATGGCACCGGGGTCGCCACCCCCATGACCGGCATCGACGAGCACCAGGGGACGCCGATCACGCAGCGCCAGAGGCTTGCCCCGGAAACGCCAGACGGTTCCATTCTCCTCGGTCGCGCAGGTCCAGCGCATCCACGAGGCCGATGGGTCGCACGAAAGCATCCAGTCGGTTCCTTGACGGACGACCTGGAACCGGAATCCAGGAATCGCTGCCGTCGGCATCGCAGCGACCACACCGCGCGGCACGCGAACGGAGAAGCGCGAGGGCGACCAGTCCTGAACCGCCTCGGCGACGAGGGAACGCTCGCCACGGAGCACGACTTCGACCCCACCGCCCGTGATGGGCCGGGCAGCCCAGGAGCGCAGGTGCTGCAGAGGGCCCGCATAATGTCGGGCAGGTCCGAAGCGCGAGGTGACCTGCCGCATCGTCGAGACCCGCTGGTCATCCGTCGCCTCGAAGAGGCCCATGAGCGCTGCCGGGACAGGACCCGTTGGCCCGGGGCGAGTCGTAACGGGAGGCTGGACAGCCCGGATGACCGGCAAAGGCAACTCGGGACCCAGGGACTGACGGGGTTCCGGCATGGGGCCGAAGACCACGACCGGGTGAGTCGGTTCGATCCGTGTGCGGATAACCGGCAGGGGAAGCTCGGGCCCCAGGACGACCTTCCCCGGTGCTATGCCGCCCCTCGCACGCGCCACGGAAGCCTTCCCGGGACGGATGAAGGACTCGGGGCCCGCGCCGGGATCCAGCCGCCAGGCCAGGTCCGCGTCCCCGGATACGACGCGGGGCGAGGGGGTGGCGATGCAGTCGAGAACGAAGCGCAGGTAGCCGGCGTCGGGGTGGGCAGCGCCGCGGAGCTGACGAACGTGGGCCTCCCGGACGCTGAGTGTCTCGGTGAGGGTCGGATCGGCCAGCTCCGCATGATGAAGATCCACGACCACGCGAGGGGGGGAGGAATGTGTCCAGACCCTCGCCTTGAGCGGACGATCGGCCTCGATGACGAGTTGACCTTCCTCCCAGCGGACGGAATGTACGATCGCCCCATCGGGATCCAGTCCCGGCAGAGGGTGGGCCCCGGTCAGGCAACCGAGCCCGCAGAGCACCATGAGCGCCTTGAATCTGGATCGAGCGATCGCCATCCACATAACCTCACCATGGTGAAGCCGTGCCCGCTCACCGTCGGTGCGTGTGGTCACGCGCGGGGCGTCGCCCCGTTTCGAAAGCGCGGATCACAGGTATGAATCGGGTACTTCCCCGACCCGGAGGCCATGGCCATGTCCACCCTGAATTTTGAACGGCTTTCCAAGCTCCCGTTCCTGCTCGATTTCACGCCGGAAGAGATGGGGCACTTCTTCGCGATCGGCAGAAAAATGCGCGCCGAGGCCGGGAAACAGCTCATGGCCACGGGCGATAAGGCGGACTGCTTTTACGTGCTGGCCCTGGGCAATGCCGAGATCTCGATAGGCACCAGGAAGGGTGAAGCCCCGATGGTGCTGGCCCAGGTCGGTCCCGGGCAACTGCTCGGCGAGATGCCCCTCCTGTACTCGCAACCTTTGCGGCAGGCCGACGTCCATGCGACCTCCGACGTCGTGCTGCTTCGCTTCGACTACACGGCACTCGAGTCCCTTTCCCAGGCGCATCCTGCGCTCGGCAGGAAGTTCCGCACGAACCTCGGCAAGATCGTCGCCTCCCGGGTCTGGAGCACCATCCCGGACACCCCCATCCCGGGAACGAAGAGCAAGGAAGCCCTCGAGCCCGT
>JBEIFE010000018.1:0-11763 GCA_040382575.1 Candidatus Sericytochromatia bacterium | reverse complement strand
GAAGGTCACCCAGCCGCCAGAACCCCCAACGCGATCCGATGCAGCGGAGGGGACCGAAGGTCACCCAGCCGCCAGAACCCCCAACGCGATCCGAAGCAGCGGAGGAGACCGAAGGTCACCCAGCCGCCAGAACCCCCAACGGGATCCGAAGTAGCGGAGGAGACCCCAGCCTGGATGGTAGGAGCTGACGGGTCAGGAGGAGGGGATTTCCGAGCGCGCCCGCAGAGGCCGGGGCGAAGCGTACTGGAAGTACGTGAGCCACGGACTCGAGGACGTAAGCCGGAACTCACCCCGCCTGGCCCGTCAGCCAGCCTGGCCCGTCAGCAGCTGGATCCGTTTGCGGACCAATTCCGTTATTTCTTGCCCTGCCGGGAAGACTTTGAGGGCGTAGCGGTACTGATCGAGGGCATTGTTTCCCTGCTGCATCTGCTCGTAAACGCGGCCCATGTAGTAGTGGAGGGTGACGTCGTCGTAGCTGCGTTCGGCGGCACGGAATTCCAGGAGGCTATCCTCGAATCGCTGGTTCATGGCGTAGATGAGGCCGCGAAGGAGGCGGGCGTCGCCCCGTTCCCGATCGAAGGCGAGCGCTCTGTCGAGGCGAGAGCTGGTCTTCTCGATATCGCCGGAGCGATAGGATTCCTGGGCGGACTTCACGAAGTGGTCTGCCCAGTAGACGCGCAAGAACATCGAGGACAGGGACAACGAGAGCAGGCAGATGGCGGCCGGGCCACCGATGGTCCTTGCGAACCGGACCAGTTCGTCTTCGAGACGCAGGCGAGCGGGAACAGGCTGAAGGACCCGGGCCGACCAGGTGCCGTGCGCCAGAGCCGCGACGACCAGCAAGAGGGTGCTGACAGCGGCCAGGTGGAAGGGGAAGCCGAAGATGGCGCTACCCGAGACGGATACGAGGCCGACGACACCACTCCAGACGAGGACCCGGTCGTCCCGGGTGAAGGCCTCCAGGCGGAGCGAATCGCTCAGCAGGCGCCAGCACCAGGCCGCCAGGATGCCGAGAATGAGGAGGAGACCGGGCCAACCCGTTTCACCCGCGGCCTGGACGAAGTCGTTGTGTGCCTGGACGTAGCGGTGGTGCATGAGTTCGGGTACGGGCTTACCCGCGAAGGTCCTGCCGAGAAACTGGAAATAGAGCACTTTGTAGGTTCCCAGGCCCTGGCCCATCACGGGGGCATCCTGGGCCATGGTGAGCGCGACCTTCCAGGCATTGAGGCGTTGCTGGGAGGTGCCGTCCGTTCCGGCCGACTGGAGCTTCTCGACGGCGCGCCCGAGGCCGATCACCTCGCCTTTCCACGAGAGAGCGGTGCCGCCCGCGAGCAGGACGGCAAGGACGACGGCCCACGTGGCAGGCGACATCCTGGCGAGGACCCGACGGCCTCGCACCAGCAGGATCACGGCGAGCAACACAAGTCCACCGAGCATGCCGACCCAGGCGCCCCGGGTCTGGGTGGCAACGAGGGCAGCCAGACCGGCCACGCCGACGGTCAGGTGGATGCCTGCGCGGATCAGACCCTGCCCCGGTTTTGTCACACTCGAGGTCTGGATGGCAGGCGCATGTTCGAGCGAGTTTTCGATGGGCTCAACCGGGAGTTCGGCATGAGCGACGGGGGGACCAGAAGTCCGGGCCGGTGTCAAACCGGCCACGGCCAGGAGGAAGAAGAGCGCGATCGCCACGACGAGATATTCGCCCAGGACATTCTGGTTCCCCAGGACACCTGCTGCTGAACCGAGTCGGGCAGGAGCGTCCAGGCCAGCAGCGTAATTGCCCAGCCAGTTCCAGCGGGGAAGCCCGGAAAGGAGTGCCGTGAAATCGAATCGCTGGTACTGAAGAAGGGCCAGGAGGGTGTTCAGGGAGAATCCGACGGTGAGGGCCCCGATGAGACGACGGGCCATGCCCTGACGTCTGGGAACGAGATGGGCGATCGCCACGAAGGCAGCGAGGTAGAGGAGCAGGTTCCACCAGGACAGCATGGCCAGGGGTACGGACGGCGAGCGGAAGACCGTGAAGAGGGTCCAGGTGGCGAGCACGGCCAGTGGCGCCTTGAACCCGACGGTCCGGAGCTCGTGCCACGAATGGCTCAGGCACCGGGAAATGGCCCACAGCCCCACTCCCAGGGAAAGACCGACGGAGGCGTGCGTCGCCTGGATAGTCCGATAGGCGTCGACATTGTTGACGTCGACCAGCAGGGGCACGATGGCCAGCAGCCACCAGAGGATGACCTCGAAGAGGTGATCGAAGAGTTGGTCCGGGTTCCGGAACAGCAGCCGAGTGATGTCAGAACGCAAGTCGAACTCCTTGAACAAGCTCGCAAGCAAAAAAAGGGGGCGCCCTGTCGGGACACCCCATTATAGACTGCATCCGGGAGGGAAGCCTCGTCAGCTGACAGGCGCCCCCTTGCGATTCTTGAGCAGACCCGTGTCGATGGCCTGCCGAAGGCTGGTCTCGCTCACAAGCCAAGTCCCATGATTCCTCTCACCGTGCAGATGTCCATCCTGGATGGCATTCCGCATCTCGCGCGAGGTGATGCCGTAGCGACCTTCGATTTCATCGAAAGAGAGTTTGGCCATTCCAGCGTCTCCTTTCAGGCCCCGTGACGCAGCAGGCTGAATTGATCCGCTGGCCAGCGGATCGATCGGAGATATACCCACGATCGTCCGAAATTCTTCACCCTTGTGACGGCTGCTGCAGGTCTTTAGAATGAAAGCATGTGGAACTTGCGCACATTTTTACACGGCCTCGTCCTGAGTGCACTTGCGGGCTTCACGGTGGGTCCCTTCCTGTGGCTGCTATCCACGGCACTGAAGGGACGATCCGAGAACATCTTCCAGTACCCGCCGGCACTCCTGCCTGCCCGGCCGACGCTGGGGAACTTCATCGAGGTGTCCAGTGCAGTCCCGCTGGCCCAGTATGCGGTCAACAGCATCGCCGTGACGCTCTCGTCCATGGTGATCAGCCTGGTGGTTTCGAGCCTTGCCGCCTATCCCCTGGCCAGGATGTCCTTCCGGGGTCGGGGACTGGTGGAGGGCTTGCTGGCCATGACCCTCCTCGTGCCCGCACCCGTCCTGCTGATCCCGCTGTTTCTGATCGTCAGCCAGCTTCAACTGATGGACACGCTACCGGGTGTGGTTCTGCCGTTCGCGGTCAACGCGTTCGGAATCTTGCTGATGCGCAATGCCTTCCTGGCTGTCCCTGCAGAACTGGAAGAAGCGGCCCGTCTGGACGGTGCCAATGCCTTCACGATCTTCTGGAAAGTCGCCCTACCGCTCGTGACGCCGTCGCTCGCGACCCTGGCCCTGTTCGATTTCGTGGCCGTCTGGGGCGACTTCCTGTGGCCCCTGCTGGTCCTGAAGGATCCCGCGCACTTCACGCTGAGCATCGGCGTGGCCAATCTGGCGGGGACGTTCTCGGCCGACTGGCGGCTCATCGCGGCGGGTTCCGTCCTGACGATCCTGCCGATCCTGGCCGTCTTTGCGTGGCTCCAGCGCTATTTCGTGGGGGACCAGGCCGCCGGAGCCGTGAAGGGCTGAGGACACTTTTCACGCAAGGTTGACTTTCCCTTTACCCGATCTGTCTGGCGATCGCGGATAGACCATCGGTACCGTCCTTCACCGCGGAGGTGTCCGATGCCCAACGCCATTGACCGCTTCAGTCAGGTCTACAATCAGGTGCGCACTCGCCCCCCCGCGACCGGTGGCCCCGCGCCTGCGCCGACCGCTCCGTCCCCGTATGCCCCAGCACCGGCGTCGTCGGTCTACATCCCTGACCCGCGGCGGACCCAGGCACCTGCTTCGACCCAGGCCCCCTGGAACAATCCGAACTACCCGACGCCTTCGACCCCAACGCCGCCCTTCGTCCCTCCCCAGTCGACGGGGTACCCTGGTACCTTCCCTGTCCAGTATCCATCCACGCCGCAGTCGACCTATCCGACCAGCTATCCGGGGTCCTATCCGGGGTCCTATCCCGGGACGTATCCGGGCACCTCTCCGTACGGATACTCGACGGTCGGGCCCCTGACGGCGGTACTGGGCTCATTGACCCCCGTGGTCAAGGACCAGGGTTACCAGAAATTCGTCCGGGAGACCGCACCGATCATCGACACGGCGATCCCGCTCATCGGAACCATCGTCGGCCTGATCGGGAGTACCCGGAAGTCGTCGAGTCCGGGAACTCCGCAAAGTACGATGCCCGCGGCCCCCACACCGGCACCCATCTACCCGGCCATCCCGCAGCAGACGTACCCCCAGCAACCCGTTTCTCAGCCCTACCCCCAGCCGCGGGTCTACCCGAGCTACCCTCAGCTACCGTCCACGGGATACGGATACGGAACCGGCAGCAGCCTGGCCTGGCCGGGGTCGGGCTCCACGATCAGTATCGGTGGAACCAGCCTGGGGGAAGGGATCCAGCAAGTCGGCAACCTGGTCGACAGCATCGGCAGGATCTTCAAGTAAAGACCTTTCGGTCCCGACTTTCCCCGTGCGGCCTCCCTTTCATTGAAAAGGGGGGCCGCTTGGCATACCCTGGTACGCAACCGGACGCGGACGTCGAAGGAGCACGCGCTTGAACAATCGCAACGTGGTCGTGGTAGCCCACACGCACTGGGACCGGGAGTGGTACCGGCCCTTCCAGGCTTACCGGACACGCCTGATCGAACTCGTCGACCGGGTGGTCGAGATGCTCGACTCCGGTCGGCTGCCACATTTCCTGCTGGACGGGCAGACCGTCATGCTCGACGACTACCTGGAAGTCGTCCCCGAACGCCGGCCCACGCTGGAGCGACTGATCCGCTCGGGACAGTTGGCCATCGGCCCCTGGTACATCCTCCCCGATGAGTTCCTGGTCTCGGGTGAAGCCCTGGTACGCAACCTGCTTGCAGGCAAGGCCCGGATGGAAGCCTTCGGCGGCACGTCCACGATCGGCTACCTTCCGGACATGTTCGGGCACGTCGCGCAGATCCCGCAGATCATGCTGGGGTTCGGCCTGGACCGTGGCGTGGTGTGGCGTGGGGTGGATCCTGAGCATGAACGCTTCTGGTGGCGGGCACCTTCGGGTCAACGCCTCGAAACGCTGTTCCTGCCCACGGGCTATTGCAACCTCTTGTTCTGGTCACCCATGCCCCTCGAAGAGCGTCGCAAGCAGTTCGATGCCTTCCTGGAGGCCCATCACGGTCAGACGCTCCTGCTGCTCTCCGGCTGCGACCACCTGGCACCGAACCTCGACCTGCCCGAGATCGTGGCGGCGATTCAGGAATCCTGGCAGGAAGGAAACCTCCGGATCGGCCGGATGGAGGAAGCCCTCATCTCGGACGAAGCCCCGGCCACCGAGGTCTGGGGTGAACTGCGCCAGGGGGGCCGGGCCTACCTGCTTCCCGACGTGCTGTCGGCCCGGACGTATCTCAAGCAGGCCAACATGAAGGTCCAGTTGCAGTACGAGCGTCTGGTCGAGCCTCTGACGGCCCTGGTGGCCCACAACGGGGGGGCCGACTGGTCAGCCCTGGTGCGGGAGGGCTGGATCCAGATCCTCCTGAACCAGCCTCATGATTCGATCTGCGGCTGCTCGGTGGACGTGGTCCACCGGGAGATGCTGGCGCGCTTCTCGCAGGCCGAGAACCTGGGAGCGGACCTCATCGAACGCTCTTTGCTCGCCCTTGCGCCCAGGGGAACCGAGCCGGGCCTCGTCGTGTTCAATCCGGTCACCGGTCGGCGCTCGGGCTGGTTCGACGCCGTCGTCGAGTGGCCCCTGGCGGATGCCCCGGACCGGATCCGACTGCTCGACGAGTCGGGTGCGGAGGTCCCCATCGAGATCCTGCGCGTGGAAGACACCCGGGATTTCCAGGCCGAGGTCGACATCTTTCCGGACTGGCACGGTGTCCGCAAGTTCCACGTCTCGGTCTGGCTGGAAGACCTGGCGCCCGCCGGGATCCGACGTCTTCGCGCCGTCGCGGGTTCCCCTGCCGATCTGGCCACGCCGCTCGAGCAGGGACCCAATGCCATCTCCAACGGACACCTGCGCCTGGGAGTCCGGGAAGGTCGCCTGTTGCTGGAGGACCTCGACACCGGCGTCGTGATCCAGGACCTCCAGACCTTCGTCGACGGTGGGGACGCAGGTGACGAGTACAACTATTCCCCACCGGCCGAGGACCGACTGGTGGAGTCCACGCTCGAGCACTGGATGGTCGAGCGCGTGACAGCCTCGCAGGCCACGCTCCGGGTCGCCTTCCGGCTGGAGGTCCCCGAACGTCTGTCGGATGACCGACTGGGCCGCTCGCGGCGCACCGTTCCGATGATCATCCTCTCCCGGTTCACGCTCCGGGCCGGAGCCCGCTGGGTGGAGGTCGAGACCGACCTGGACAACCGGGCCCGCGACCACCGTCTACGCCTCCGCATCGGGACGGGGCTCCCGGCCGACGACACCGGCGTGCGCGCCTTCGGAGAATCCTCGTTCTGGGTCCAGGAACGCCCCGTGTCACCCGAGGCCATTCCCCTGCCCGTGGCCCCGCAGAAAGAGGCCGCGCCGACGACCTTCCCGCAACAGGGCTGGAGCGCGGTCGAGGGGGACTGGGGGCTCATGGTGGCCGCGCACGGCCTTCACGAGGTCGAGGTGGTGACCCGTGAGAGCAACGATCGGGCCCTCGACCTGACGCTCATCCGGGCGGTGGGCTGGCTGTCGCGTGATGACCTGAGAACCCGGGGGGGAGGCGCAGGCCCTGCGATGGAGACACCGGAAGCGCAGTGCCTCGGTCCTCACCGCTTCTCGTACGCCATCCTGCCATACCGGGGGCCATGGACGGTGGCGATGCCTCTTGCCACGGGCTTCCTGTCCCCCGTCGTGAGTCAGTCCGTCGGAGCCCACCGTGCGGGCAGGGCCGGAGGGCTAACCGCCGGGAAATGGCTCGTGATCGAGGACGATCGGGTGGTTCTCAGCACGGTCAAGCGCGCCGAGAACGGGGATGGCACGATCCTGCGGGTCTTCAACCCGACGGACCGTTACTTCGAGACCGAACTGGAAGTGACGCTGCCGCATCAGGCCCTGGTGCAGTCACGCCTCGACGAGGTCGACCAGGCCGTGCTCGGACAGGGTCGGATCCCGCTGCGCATGGGACCCGGTGAGATCCTGACCCTCCGCGTCAGGCCGGAACGGCCGGTCTGACCGGCTGGTTCGGGGACGCGGCCGTGACCGGACCGAGCCCCTCCTCGAGGGGCAAGCAGCCCACGCGCCCGTCGATCGCGGGGATCGCCGGGTGGACCGTTTGGATGCTCACCCTGACCGTGTGCCTACCGGCACGTGCGGGAGGCAAGGGCGAAAACTCGCCCCAAGCGTCCTTCTCGGGAGACCGTGCCATGGCGGAACTGGTGGCGCAGGTCGAGGGGGGACCTCGCATCCCGGGGTCCCCGACCGCGGCCAGGACGCTCATGCGGATCGAGCAGAAGGTCCGGCGCTGGGTCCCCGAAGTCCGGCGCGAACCCTTCTCCCATGCGGGAAACCGGATGATGAATCTCGTGGCCAGACTGTCACCCGGCAAGGGGAGGCCCGTGATGGTGGCAGCCCACTGGGACACGCGACGCTGGTGTGACCGGGATCCGGATCCGAGGTGGCGCGATCGGCCCCTGCCCGGTGCGAACGATGGCGCCTCGGGAGCAGCCATCCTGGTGGAACTCGCTCGTGTTCTTTCCACCCATCGCCTGGAACGTGAGATGCGCCTGGTCTGGCTGGACGGTGAGGACTGGGGACACCGGGCCGAGGACATGTTCCTGGGCGCACGGGCGTACACGCGCCGACATGCGCAGGATCTGCCGGAATGGGGAATCTTGCTGGACATGGTGGGTGAACGCGAGGTCCGCATTCCCCGCGAGCGTCTCTCGGAAGAAGGCGCGCCGGGCCTCTTACGGGCGATCTTCCGCCGGGCCAGGCAACTCGGTCTCACCGCGACCTTCCCGGACGTTCCGGGAGAATCGGTGATGGATGATCACACGGTGTTCCTCGACCGTGGAGTCCCGGTCGTCGACCTCATCGACTTCGACTATCCCGAGTGGCATACCCACGACGACACGCCAGCACGGTGCTCCCCCGACAGCCTCGAGCAGGTGGGACGCCTGGTGATGTCCTGTATCCTGGATCCACCCTTGCCCTGAATCCCCATCGGCTCCCTCCCGCCCCCCATATGAGGTGACGATGCTCCTGTCCGAACAGCCCACCATCCATCTGGCCTTCGGGGTTCACAATCACCAGCCCGCTGGCAACTGGGATCGCATCATCGAGGATGCCTACCAGAAGGCCTATCTGCCGTTTCTCGAGACGCTGGCCCGCCATCCCAAAGTGCATGTCACGCTCCACTACTCGGGATTCCTGCTCGAGTGGATCCTGGCCCACCATCCGGATTTCCTGACCCAGCTCCGGCAGCTGGTGAACCGTGGCCAGGTCGAGCTCGTCACGGGGGGACACTACGCGCCCATCCTGGCCGTCATCCCCGATGAGGACAAGGTCCTGCAGGTTCAGCACCTGAACGGCTTTCTGCGGCGGCAACTCGGTGCGCACCCCGAAGGCATCTGGCTGGCTGGCCAGGTCTGGGAGCCACACCTGGTCAAACCCCTGTCGGATGCCGGCGCCCGGTGGACCGCCCTGGACGAGGGCGTGTTCCAGGCCGAGGGCCTCAAGGGCGCGCAACTGCTGGGGTACTACCAGACCGAGGACCAGGGACGGACGCTCGAGGTCTTCCCCATCCATGCCGAGATGGGGCGCCTGGTGCCCTTCGTGGCCCCCGAGCAGGTCATCGATTACCTGCGCAAGCTGGCCACGACGGATGGCAACCGCCTGGTCTTCGCGCTGGACGATGGCGAGAAGTTCGGAGTCTGGCCCAACTCGTACCAGGTGGTCCACGAGCAGGGGTGGCTCGATCGCTTCTTCACGCTGCTCGAGGAGCACTCCGACTGGATCCGGTGCACCACCGTCCGGGACTACCGCGCCCAGAGACGGCCGCTGGGCCGGGTCTACCTGCCCAGCTGGACCTATCCGCGCATGCAGGAGTGGGCGCTTCCGGCCGAGGAGGCCCTGGCCTTCGGGGAGGCCCGGCAACTGCTTCCGGAACGATTCCGGAAATTCTTCCATGGCGCCAGCTGGCGGCACTTCCTGGTTCGATACCCCGAGAGCAACAACCTCCACAAGAAGATGCTCCGCGTGGCCGACCAGGTGGCGGCGACGAGCGGTCTATCGAAGCCCCCCGTGGGTGGGGGGACGGATCCCTGGGAAGAGGCCCAGCTCGCCCTGTGGCGGGGACAGGCCAACGATTCGTACTGGCATGGCGTGTTCGGAGGCCTCTACCTGACGCACCTGCGCTCCGCCAGCTACCAGGCCCTGCTGACGGCCGAACGCCTCTGCGACGGTATCCTGCACGGCGATCGCCCCTTCCTGGAGGTCGAGCGTGTCGACTTCGATTGCGACGGCAAGCCCGAGGTGCTGGTGTCGCGCCGGGATCTCAACCTGTACTTCAACCTGGAAGGGGGCGCGCTGTTCGAGCTGGATCACAAGCCGACGGCGTTCAACCTGCTGGACACCCTGGCCCGCCGCCCGGAAGCCTACCATCAGCAGATCGCCCGGGCGACCACGCTCGAGGCCTTCCACCGGGAAGGCTCGATCCGGGCCATCTACGAGGTGGTCCTGACGAAGGAAGCCGGTCTCGAACGCTACCTGTACCGCGACTGGTACCGGCGTACGTCCTTCGTGGATCACTTCCTCCACCCCGATTCGCATCTGGCCTCGTTCCACGACATGAGCTACGGCGAGCAGGGCGACTTCGTGAACCAGGAGTACCAGGCGACGGTCGAACGGACCGCGGATGGCGCCTCGGTGACCTTCGAGCGCGAAGGCCACGTCTGGGTGGGGAGTGACTTCTGGCCCGTCACCGTGAAGAAGGTCTTCCGGATCCCGAGCGAACCGGGGAAGGCCGTGACGTGCCATTACACCGTCACCAACCGCCGGGACCGGGGCATGTCGCTGTGGTTCGGCATCGAGTTCAATGCCAATTTCCTGTCAGGTGACGCGACGGACCGCCGCTACATGTGGGATGGCCAGGGGCCCAGGGAGGATACACGGCTGGGTTCGCGAGGCGAACTCGGGCGATGCCGGGCGCTCGCCATCGAGGACACCGGCAGAGGGCTTGGCTACCGCCTCAACTGGAATCGTCCGGCCACGGTCTGGAGATTCCCGATCGAGACCATCTCGATGTCCGAGGGAGGGTGTGAGCGGGTCTACCAGAGTTCCGTCATGATGCCGCACTGGAGGCTCGATCTGGGACCTCAGGGCTCGTTCGAGGTCACGATCGAACAGCGCGTGGAGTCCCTCCCTGTGGTAGATTTGAGGCCATGATCACCTATCCGCCCCTCAACCCCGTCGCCCTCTCGCTCGGACCCGTATCGCTCGGTGATCGGGTCATCGGCCCGCTGAAGATCCACTGGTACGGGATCATGTACGGGCTCGCGTTTCTCATCACCCACGCGATGGTCAAGGCCCAGGTCAAGCGCCGGGGCCTGCCGCTCGACGACGCGGGCGTCGCGGATTTCATCATGGCCCTCGTGCTCGGCGTCATCCTGGGTGGACGCCTCGGCTACATCCTGTTCTACAACTTCAAGGAATACCTGGCGCATCCGCTCGAGATCCTGGCCGTCTGGCACGGGGGCATGTCCTTCCACGGAGGGCTCATCGGGACCTTGATCGCCGGGGTCTGGTTCTGTCGAAAACACCAGCTCTCGACCTTCGAGATGACCGACATCACGGTGGTATCGGTGCCCCTCGGCCTGGCGCTCGGACGTATCGGTAACTTCATCAACGCCGAGCTCTGGGGGCGTCCGACCTCGGTCCCCTGGGCGATGGTCTTCCCGACGGACCCGCTGGGCCTCCCGCGGCACCCGTCGCAGCTCTACGAGGCCGGGCTCGAGGGACTGTTCCTGTTCACGGTGCTGTTCGCGCTCTCGAAGCTGCAGCCGCCGAAAGGCAGCCTGCTCGGGACCTTCCTGCTGGGTTACGGCCTCATCCGGTTCGCCCTGGAGTTCGTCCGGAATCCGGATGCGCACCTCGGGACCGTGCTGGGCCCCTTCTCGATGGGTCAACTCCTCAGCGCCCCGATGGTGCTGGGCGGCCTCGTACTCATCGTCTGGTCGCTCCGTGCTCCTCGCCTTGACGAAAAGGCCAGCGTCCCTTAACATCAAGAGGTCGCGCGGAAGTGGCGAAATGGCAGACGCGCATGCCTCAGGAGCATGTGGGGGCAACCCCTTGGAGGTTCAAGTCCTCTCTTCCGCACTCGAACCCCCGGCTTTGCCGGGGGTTTTTTGCTCCCCCCCCCCACTGGAAAGGTCGTTTTCCATGACGGCACCCATCCACGGCTTCACCGCCCGCACCCTCGATGGCCAGGAAAAGTCCCTCGCGGACTATGCCGGCAAGGTCATGCTGATCGTCAACACCGCCAGCCAGTGCGGCCTGACCCCTCACTACAAGGGTCTCCAGGCGCTCCACGAAGCGTATGCCGACAAGGGGCTGACGGTCCTCGGGTTCCCCTGCAACCAGTTCGGTTTCCAGGAGCCGGGTTCCTCCGACGAGATCGCCACCTTCTGCCAGCGCAACTACGGCGTGCAGTTCCAGATGTTCGAAAAGATCGACGTCAACGGCCCTCATGCGCATCCGCTGTTCAAGTTCCTGCAGGAAGAAAAGCCCGGCATCCTGGGCAGCGAGCCCCTGAAGTGGAATTTCACGAAGTTCCT
>JBEIFE010000017.1:0-11796 GCA_040382575.1 Candidatus Sericytochromatia bacterium | reverse complement strand
CAGACGCGTGTCATCACCGGCCGTTTCGAAGCATGCCTCCCCCTCGATCCGGGCCAGCGCCGAGGGGCCCCAAGGCACCGGAGACTCGACCACGCAATCGTGCGAGGACAGCCGCGTGACTCCGGGCAGGTCGTGGAACTGCACGACCATCTGAGGGGACCAGTCCATCCCCAGGAGGGACAGCGACAGCGGCCGGATCCGGTAGGTGTTGTCTCCGAGATCCTCGACGTTGCGGTCGCCGATCAGGGCGCCCAGAAGGCCTGCGTTGTGGGAGAAGTACCGGGCGACTTCCAGCGGTGAGGCATACAGCGTCACGTTCCGCCGAGTCGTGGCTGCGACGATGAGCTTCATGCGCCTCTCCCGTTCTGGTGGGGGCATGCGGGGATGGAGCTCAACGGCGTTGCTCCGCACGTTCGGCCATCATGTGGACCGACAGGACCAGCACGAACAGGCCGAGGCCAGGCCAGACCACCAGCCACGGTGCTTGCTGGAAGTAGGGGCGTCCAGCCTGGATCATGGCTCCCCACGTGGGTTCCGGTGGGCGAACCCCGAGACCGAGAAAACCGAGAGCCGCTTCCAGAAGGCACATGTCCGCCAGCTTGAGCGCCATCAGAGAGGCCAGGGTCGGCAGGAGATTGGGCAGGAGGTGGCGCCAGACCAGGTCCCGGTGGGTCGCGCCGAGGGCGATCGCCGCCTGCAGGAACTCTTGCTCGGCGAGCTGGAGCGTGACGGTCCGGACGATCCGGGCGATCGCGGGCCAGCCCGTCAGCCCGAGAGTCAGGATCACGCTCGCACGCGAGGGAGGAAGCACCGCAGCGAGTCCCATGGCGAGCAGCAGCGTCGGGAAGGCCATCACGATCTCGGTCAAGCGCATGAGAACGGTTTCGAGTCGGTCACGAAACAGCCCGCTGAGCAACCCGATGGTGCCCCCGAGGCCACCCGCAACCAGGGTGGACAGGACCCCCACCTCCAGCGAGGCCCGACTCCCCGCGAGCCACCGGGCCAGCACGTCTCGGCCGAGTTCGTCCGTACCCATCGGATGTCCCGGGCCGGGGGGACGCGGAAGGCCCCATTCACTGAGGCCTTCCGGCCATTGCCAGAGGGCGTCGACGTGCCAGAACCAGGGGCCACCTAGCGACAGGGCGATCAGACAGCCGAAACCCGCGGCCCCCAGCAGGGGCACGAGTGAGCGTCGGTTGGGCGCGGCGGGACTGGACATGAGGCACTCCTGCCTCATCGTAACGACCGGGTGCCCTGGCATCAAGGCATCCGTTCCGCAAGTCTGCCTCGTCGTCTCAAGCTTCTCGTGAGCTCCACACTGGCATGAAGCCCCCCGCCGCGGGTATACATCCTGTGTCGATGAGGTCCGGGGAGGCTTGGAATGGGCGTGATTCGGGGCCTGGATGCTTGGCGGGGCCTCTTGCTGACGGGCCTGCTCACGGGCGGGATCGGATTCGGAACCATCCTGCCGGCCGAGGCGCGATCGGGGGCAAAGCATGCGGGTGGTGGCCCTGATCTCACCGCACGATCCGCCCTGGTTCTGGACGAGGGCGGCAAGGTCCTTTTCCAGCGCAATGCCTGGAAGTTGCTGCCGCCGGCGAGTACCACCAAGGTTCTGACCGTTCTGCTCACCCTGGAGCGCGTGCCTCTGACGGACGTCGTCACGGTCTCGGCCCGGGCAGCCTCCATGGAGCCCTCGCGGCTCGGTCTGAAGCCCGGAGAGACTTACTCCGTGGCTGAACTGTGCTGCGCGGCGCTCATGAAGTCGGCCAACGACGCTTGCGTGGCCCTCGCCGAGCATGTGGCGGGAAGCGAGAAGAAGTTCGCCGTGCTCATGACGCGGAGAGCCCACGATCTCGGGGCAACCCGCAGTCAGTTCCGCAATGCGAGCGGGTTGCCTGCGCAGGGGCACGTCACCACGGCCCATGATCTGGCTCTGATCCTGAACGCGGCCCTCGAGAATCCGGTCTTCCAGCGCATCGCGACGATGCCGAGTGTGCATCTCGAATGGGACGGGCACCACGCTCCCCATGACGTGCTCAACAAGAACAAGATGTTGCTGGCCTCGACGCCGGTCCTCGGCAAGACGGGGTACACCGTCGCGGCCCGGCACTGCTACGTGGGGCGTTCGACGGGCGAGCGCCCCGTCACCGTCGTACTGCTCGGGGCCAGACAACTCTGGCCCGAGGTCAGACATCTCGTTTCACTGGGGCTTGGCAAGGCGCCGACCCGACTGGTCAAGGGCGATCGCCAGGCGGACGCGCCTGGCTCGGCACTCACCTACTGACGGAATCAGCCCTTGCGGCGAGGCGAGGACGGGATCAGGATCCGGGCGTGCTTGCTGGCGACGTCGATCAGCAGTGCTCGGTTCTTGACGGTGAAGGTCTCACCCGAGAGCGCATCGACCCAGGTCGAGCCTTCCGCTGCTCGGCTCTCGGACCGGAGCGGCACTTGCCGCGTCTGCGTGTTCCAGGCGTTGTTCAGGAAAACGAACGCCTCCGAATCCGGTGCCTGGCGCATGAAGGCGTAGATCTGATCGTCCTGCCACATCTCCAGCTGGCGACCGTGACTGAGTGCGCTGGAGCCCTTCCGGATCCCGATCAACTGCTTCACGAGACGCGTCACACCGGGATTGTCTCCCCAGTTCATGTCACGGCGGTTGTCGGGTTCCGCTCCGCCCTGCAGGCCCGTCTCGGTGCCGTAGTAGATCGTCGGGAAGCCACGGATGGTCAGCAGGCAGGCCAGGGCCAGCTTGAGCTTGCCGAGGTCACCGCCCGCGAGGGAAAGGAACCGCGGCACGTCATGGTTGTCCAGGAACGGCGAGAGCATCTGGGCGTTCCGATAGGCCCCATCCTGTGCGAAGCGCTCGGCCAGGCGGCGCATGGACTGGCCGCGAGCGAAGACCTCGATGAACGAGTAATAGAGCGGGAAGTCGAACACGCTGTCGAATTCGGCCGAGTTCTGGTAGTCGGCGCACGTGCCGGGGTCGCCGTTCAGGACCTCGCCGACGGTGATGAACTTGTCGCCGAGCTTCTGGTGGGCCGAGCGATTGAACTGGACCCAGAAATTCTTGGGGACGTGCTTGATGGCATCGACCCGGAAGGCATCGAAACCGACGTCTCGTGCCCACTGCTGGTAGGTATCGACGAGGTAGTTCGCCACGGCTGGATTGCTCTGGTCGAAGTCGGGCAGCCCGAACATCGAACCGTTCTCGAGCCACCAGGGGTCTTCCCAGTTCTGGATGTTGCCGTGGGTATGAAACCATCCGCGGAAGCGCTGATCCGAGGTGGGGAACGAATATCCCGCATGGTTGCAGACCACGTCCATCAGGACCTTGATTCCGCGGGCGTGGGCTTGCTGAACGAGTTCGCGAGCTTGCTGCAGGGTCCCGAAGCGTGTATCGACCTTCGTGAAGTCGTGCGTCCAGTAGCCGTGATAGCCCCAGAGGCCCGTCTGGGCAAGCTGGTCGCGGTCCTGCTCGAGGAACGGGGACACCCACAGGGACGTCACTCCCAGATCCTGGAGATAATCGAGCTTACGGGTCAATCCCGCGAGATCTCCCCCGTGGAAGGCCGTCGGGTTGGCGCGGGTGACCTGGCGGTCATTGCTCGGATCGCCATTGGCGAAGCGATCGAGGAGGGCGAAATAGACGATCTCGTCCTGCCAGGCGGCTGCTCGCGTTTGCTGCGCCGGGCTCGGGGCTCTTTTGCTGGAACTGCCCTGGACCGATCCATCCACGTTCCGGGATGGTGCCAGCTGTCCGCAGCCGCTCAGCGTCTGTCCCGCAACGAGCGCGAGTGCAAGCAGGGGGCGTCGCTTCATCGAGAACCCTCCAGTCAATGGACCGTCAATCCACGGTGGTTATCGCAACTATACCTGAAAACTTGTCTGATTTTAACCAGATCTTAGCCTGACTTGGTGGCTCAGATCCCCGTGGTAGCATGACGAGAGGATGTCCGATCGGCTGGATGTTCGCTGTCCGGGGAAATCGGCCCCGTGGGGAGGTTGTCTGCTCTTGTCACCACTCTCGGATGTGGGAATCTTGATCCTGGCTCTCGGGTTGTGTGGTCTGTTCTCATCGGCCGAGACGGCCCTGATGTCGATCCACCGTGCACGATTGCAGGCCTGGTTACGTGAAGATGCACGATCTGCCCAGCTGATCCATGCCTTGCTCCAGCATCCGCGACGCCTGCTGTCGACCGTCTTGCTCGGTAACACCCTGGCGATGGTCACCATCGGGGTGGTCGGAGCCGATCTGGCCCGGCAGATCGGCTCGCGCAATGGTGGAGTCTGGACAGGCTTGCTCGTTCTGGGGCTCACCCTGGTGATCGTCATCTTCGGTGAAGTGGTGCCGAAGTCCGTGGCCGCCACCCGTTCCGAACTCGTGGCATCCATCGCGGCCGGTCCCATCTGGGTCTTTCAGAACGTCACCCACCCCCTGATCGTGGCCGTTCTGGCCGTCACCACCCCCTTCATCCGCCTGCTGGGCGGCCACGAGGCGATCGCCAGTCCCCGGTATTCCGAGGACGAGTTGCGGATGCTGCTCGAAATCGGGCACGAGCAAGGGGTGATCGAGGAAGACGAGTCGGAACTGGTTTCCTCGGCCCTGGCGTTCGATGACACCTCGGTGGCGGATATCTTCACCCCCCGCGTCGACATCATCGCGGTCTCGGTGACCGCTGCCGTGCCGGAGCTGATCCGGGTCATCGCCCGGGAGGGCTATTCGAGGATGCCGGTCACCCGGGGCTCCATCGATGACATCGTGGGAGTGCTGCATACGCGAGATGTCCTGCTTGCGGCCTCCCAGGGGGAGACCTTCGACCTCGAGGCGGCTTTGCATCCCGTGCATGTCGTGCCCGAGAACAAGAAGCTCAACGAGCTGTTGCGCGAGTTCCAGGAGCGAGAGACGCAGATGGCGATCGTGCGTGACGAGTACGGTGGAACCGCCGGACTGGTGACGCTCGAGGATGTGCTCGAGCAGATCGTCGGGGAAATCCGCGATGAGTCGGACGAGGAGCGGACCCCCATCCAGCCCTTCGCAGGTGGTCTGGCCGTGCTCGATTCGATGGCGACGGTCGAGGACGTGAATGACACGCTCGATCTGATGTTGCCGATCGATGGATACCAGACGATCGGAGGGCTCGTGCTGCAGTTGCTGGGACAGCGCGCCCGACTCGGAGATCGGGTCGAGGTGGCCGGGGTCCGCATCACGGTCAGGGCCATCAAGGGCAACCGGATCAAGCAGCTCCTGCTCGAACGTCTGTCCGCGCCCCAGGGGTCCGCAGCCTCGGCGTGATGGGGGTTTGGTGCTCGCCCGGGCCGGGTACGTCGAGAGCACCTGCGCCGATATCCTCAGGAGGATCTGGATGCGTCTCTTTTTGACAGCCCTGATGCTGGCATCGGTTGGCCTGGCCTCGCCCGCGTGGGCGGGTAACCTTCGAGAGGGTGTCCGGTTTGTCTCCGAAGGCCGCTACGAGGCGGCCATCTCGCTGCTCAACGAGCATGCGAAGCGCTTTCCGAACGACCCACGCCCGCATTATTACCTGATGAAGGCCTTCAATTCGAGCTCCCGGATCGACCTGTCGACCATCGAGCAGATCACCCTGGCCGATCGTGCTTACAAGCGCCTGAGCGAGACATGGAACCGTCGGTTCCTCACCCTGGAGGGACTCGAGCCTCTGAACATCTATCAGGCGATGCTCGAGGACGACCCCGGAGACAAGGACGCCCGGCTTCTCTATGCCGTGGCGTTGCTCCAGGCGGGGGCCCCGATGATGGCGGAAGCCGAGATTCAGATGATTGCCCTCGAGGATGTCGCCGTCGAACGGAAGGACGCCTGGTTGGCCGTCCGCGGGCTCATCGCGATCGCCGTGAAGGACTGGCCAGCCGCGCGCAAGGCCTTCAATGACTGCAAGCGGGTAAATGATCGCAATCCGCTCTGGTTGCCGAAGCTGGCCGAGATCGAACGTCTGGCACGTGCCGATGACGAAGCGGCCCAGGCCAGGATCTTCGAGCGCCGGAACCAATCCCAGGATCAGCAGGTCCAGCTTGCTGTCCAGCTCGGCAAGGATCTGCTCGCGGAGAAGAATTTCGACGGGGCCATCGAGGCCTTCAACCAGGCGCTGGCCCTCTCGCCGGATCTTGCCGAGGCCAAGACGTTGCTTGTCGAGGCGCAGAGCCGGGGCGCTGAACTCGCTTACCAGCGAGGCGTGGAGTTCATGCGGGCACAGAAATATGCGGCTGCTTACGATGCCTTCTCGGTTGCCTTGAAGCTGAATCCGCGCTTTCTGCGGGCACGTCTTGCGGCACAGGATGCCAAGGCCCGGGCGGATCGTCAGGGTGCCGAGGTCGAGTGAAGTTCCTCAGACCAGCGTATCTCTTCGCTGCGTGAAGTCCATGATCTCGCTGGCTGTTTCCTCGATCGCCTTGTTGGTCACGTCCACGACGGGACAGCCGATCCGGTCGAAGATGCTCTGTGCATACATGACCTCGTCCTGGATCCGCGCGAGGCTGGCATAGGACGCCTTGGGGGACAGGCCCAGGCTATGTAGGCGCGCCGAGCGGATCTCCTGCAAGACGGCGGCATCGACGGTGAGACCCACCACGCGCTCCGGTGACACCTCGAACAATTCCCTGGGCGGCTGGACGTTCAGGACCAGCGGGACATTGCTGGTTTTCAGACCGCGGTTCTGTGCCAGATACATGCAGGTGGGGGTTTTGGAGGTCCGAGATACCCCCACGAGCACGACATCAGCCAGCAATAGACCCTTGGGATCCTTGCCGTCGTCGTACTTGATCGCGAAGTCGATCGCCTCCATCCGGTAGAAGTACTTCTCGTCCCGCACCTGCAGGAGGCCGCTCTCGGCGCTCGGGATCGAGCCCGTTCGGCTCTGGAGGGCCTGTACCACCGGGCCGAGCAGGTCCACGGCCTCGACACCATTCCGCTCCGTCAGTTCCGTCAAGGCGCGACGTACCTCGGGATCCATCACCGTGTAGATCAGCAGACCGCCCGAGGCCCGGACCTGCTCGACGGCCTCTTCTGCCTGTCGCCGGGTGCGGACGCGCGGGATCCGATGCAGGCAGATGGGGGTTCCGCGAAACTGCTGGGCCGCTGCTTTGGCCACATGTTCGGCCGTCTCGCCGCTCCCGTCTGAAATGGCGTAAACGTGGCACGTCTGTACGCTGTGGTGTGAATCGGGCAGCATCGGAAAATCCTTCTGTTCGGGGAGTCATCCGCATGATACAGGCAGGCCGACCGGGTTTGCCTCTTGAACTCGGGGGGTAAGTATGTATCCGAGGTCATCGGCGTGGGAAACTCGGTCGGGGCGCCCGTGAGCACCATTCATTTCGGTCGCAGAGAGATTCATTTCAAGCTGGTTTACGTGGGGCCTGCCCTGGGCGGCAAGACCACGAATCTCGAGACCTTGCATGCGGAGCTCGATGAACGTTCCCGCGGTGATCTGTACTCCCTGGCCTCCGAGACGGACCGGACTCTGTTCTTCGACTGGATGATGATCGAGGGAGCTCCCCTCGATGACTTCCAGGTCAAGTTCTCCCTGTACTCCGTGCCCGGCCAGCTCCAGGACCTCGATGCGCGTCGCACCATCCTGCAGGGGGTGGACGGTCTGGTTTTCGTCGCTGATTCGGCTCCGGATCGCTGGCTCGCCAATACCGAGTGCTTGCTGGCCGTCCGGCAGATCCTGGTCGAGCAGGAGCTCAATCTGGATACGTTGCCGTGGGTCATCCAGTTCAACAAGCGAGATCTCGCCACGGCTTTGCCGATGGCGCTCCTGCAGGCTGAGCTCAATCCCTTCTCCGTACCGGCCATCGAGGCGATTGCGACCCAGGGCGTCGGGGTGCTGAAGACCTTCGACATCCTGCGAGGTCGTGTCTTCGAGGCTCTGGCCGTATGAACCGGGGAATGTCGTTGCCCCAGGAGCTCCAGGCCTGGTTCGAACCACGCCTGGCGGCCGGGCAGCCGATGAGCCGCATGGCAACGGATCTCGTCCTGTGGCTCCAGGAGCGTCTCGGCCTGCCGGCTCTGGCGATCGCTTGGAGGGCGCAGCCGACCCAGATCTGGCACCTTGCCCCACCGGACTGGGAGTGGGGTCTCGAACTGGGAGTCAGAAGGCTGGCGCAAGCGGGAGAGTGGGCCTCGATCCAGAACGGACACGTCGACTGGGTGTCCGGTGGTATCCCGGTCCAGGCTCCGCTCCAGGCTGCCTTTCTCTTGCCAGCGGACGGTGATCCGCTTCCGTTGCTGCCTCTGCTGGCTCCTCTCGGTCTCCTGCTGTCCTCGTGCATGCTCCAGGAGGTGACGCTTCGCCAGGAGCAGATCATCCTGGATCAGGGCCATCGCATTCGCGCCCATCGCCAGATGGCGCAGCGCATTGCCAACACGTATGACCTGTCTGCCGTCTCGGCTGCCATGTGCGAGGTGGCCACGCAAGCGCTCAACGCCCCCTATGCCGCGCTGTTTCTCGTCGAGGGGAATCGAATCCTGCGCCGGGTCGAAGAGCTCGTGGTCCTGAAGGGGGGGCTGGGGCGACTGCGCCAGTTGCTGCAGCGCGCGAACCAGCAAGATGACACGACCATCCACCTGCTCGAAGACTCGGGATTCCTGGCCGAGGTGGTGGCGTCCGGCAAGCTCCAGTGGCTCGATGCACGGGTCAATCCCGGGGGGCGTCCGCCCATGCTGGCACGTCAGGGGCTCACGTCCATCCTGGCCGCACCGCTCTCGACCGAACGGGAGGTCATCGGGGTTTTCGTCGTCGGCTCGCTCGAGCCCCGGCGTTTCGAGGTCGGTGAGCAGGATCTGGTCGCCGATCTCGTCCAGCAGGCCACGGGGGCAGCCGTCACCGCCCGTCTCTACCAGGAAGTTCTCGCTTCACAGGACCAGGCGGTCCGGATGGTCCAGCGGTTGCGTGAAATGAACACGTGGCTGGCCGAGATTGCCCGTCATCTGACCGTGACAGGGGCCTGCGAGGCGCTCGTCCGGGGGCTGAGCGAGATGCAGGAGGGAGCTCAGATCATCCTTCACCTGCATGAAGAGAACCGCTGGTGGGTCGAGTCCAGCACGGGGGCCCAGCCTCCCGCCTTGCCCGAGACCTGGACCCGATTACTCTGTCAGCGCGAGCATGCGCATCTCTGGCTGCTGTCGGAGACGGACCTCGTCGAGCCATCCTGGAAGGGTCACCGGACGGTCGTCCTGGTGCCCCTGGAGCATGCGCGCGAGACGATCGGTATCCTCGAGGTGGTTCTTGATACCGAGGCCGATCCCTCCATGCTCGAGCTGTTCGAGACCGTGGTTGCCCATACGGCGCTCACGATCCAGAATGCGCGCCTCGTCGAGCAGTTCGAGCGCCAGGCCATCACGGATGGTCTGACCGGTATCTTCAACCGTCGCTACTTCGACGAGCGCCTGGCTGCCGAGTTGCATCGTGCCGAGCGTTACGGCCATCCGCTGAGCCTGATCATCCTCGACATCGATCACTTCAAAACCGTGAATGACGTGCTCGGTCACCTGGGGGGCGATGCCGTTCTCTGTGACGTGGCCGCCCTGCTCCGGGATCGTGTCCGCAAGATCGACGTCGTGGCGCGATATGGTGGCGAGGAGTTCGCCGTCATCTTGCCCGAGACGGGGGCCCGGGGTGCGGCCTATGTCGCCGAGAAGCTCCGGGCATGGATCGAAGAACATCCCTTCGAGGGGGAGGAACGCCTTCCCAGGAAGGTGATCACCAGCAGCTTCGGGGTGGCGTCTACCGAGGTTCACGGAGTCGACCCCGTGAACCTCATCCGGTGCGCAGACCTCAGTCTTTACGAAGCCAAGTCGGCTGGCCGGAACCGCGTCGGTGACGTGGCTCCGGTCGGGCCGGTCTCATCGACCTGAGGGATCAGGAAACAGGCGCAGCCTCGGATCTGTCGAAGACTTCGGACGGAATGGTCGAAGCAGGACGCCCCAGACGCGCTTCAAGCCACGTCACCAGCTCCGTCACGGGTAGCCGGACCTGGGTCATGGAATCCCGCTCGCGAACCGTCACGGCCCGGTCTTCCAGGCTGTCGAAGTCGATCGTGACGCAGAAGGGTGTCCCCACCTCGTCCTGACGGCGGTAGCGCTTTCCGATCGAGCCGGTCTCGTCATATTCGACGTTCCAGCGCTCCCTCAGCGTGCGGGCGATCGCCTGGGCAGGGCCGCGCAGCTCGGGCTTCTTCGAGAGCGGCAGGATCGCCACCTTGATGGGGGCCAGGGCTGGGTGGAGGCGCAGGACGACGCGGGTCTCACCCTTCTCGTCCGTTTCTTCGTGGTAACTGTCCACCAGGAAAGCCAGAGTCGCGCGGTCTGCCCCCGCGGAGGGCTCGATCACGTGCGGGATGTAGTTACGGCGCTGCTCGTCATCGAAGTGGGTCAGATCCTTGCCGCTGAACTCCTGGTGGCGCCCCAGGTCGTAGTCCGTCCGGTTGGCAATGCCCTCGAGTTCGCTCCAGCCGAACGGGAACAGG
The DNA here is from genome assembly GCA_040382575.1 of Candidatus Sericytochromatia bacterium. Classification (GTDB taxonomy): domain Bacteria; phylum Cyanobacteriota; class Sericytochromatia; order S15B-MN24; family UBA4093; genus JAYKJE01. The sequence goes on along the minus strand of JBEIFE010000017.1, from coordinate 1,296 downwards.
TACTCGATGTCGAAGCATCCGCGCGAATAATGGGCCAGTTCTTCTGCGGTCTGGGCGCGCTTGCGCAGGCGTTCAGCGGTCATGCCGAGGCCCAGGTACCAGGTCCAGCGGGCTTCGACCCAGCGCTCGAACCAGACATCGGAGTCTTCGGGCGGGCAAAAGTACTCGAGCTCCATCTGTTCGAACTCGCGGGTCCGGAACGTGAAGTTTCCGGGCGTGATCTCGTTCCGGAAAGACTTGCCGATCTGGGCGATCCCGAACGGGGGTTTCCGCCGGGTGGCGGTCTGGACGTTCTTGAAGTTGACGAAGATGCCCTGGGCCGTCTCGGGGCGCATGTAGACCACCGCGGCCGAGTCTTCGACGGGCCCCATGAAGGTCTTGAACATGAGGTTGAAATTGCGGGGTTCGGTCAGCTCACGACTGCCACACGAGGGACACTTCAGCAGGGCCAGGGCTTCCCGGGTCTTTCCGGAGTCTTTCAGTAGCTCTTCGACCGGGTTCGAGGCCAGCATCGACTGGAGTTCGAGCGAACTCGGGGCGGCTTTCTGGATCAGATGATCGGCCCTGAAGCGCTGCTTGCAGGCCTTGCAGTCGACGAGCGGGTCATGGAAGGTTTCGAGGTGGCCACTCGCCCGCCAGGCTTCAGGATGCATCAGGATGGCCGCATCGAGGCCCACGACATCATCTCGCTGCTGGACCACCGCGCGCCACCAGGCCTGCTTGACGTTGTTTTTGAGCTGTACGCCGAGTGGGCCGTAGTCCCAGGTGCTTGCGAGGCCGCCGTAAATCTCGGAGCTCTGGAAGATGAAGCCGCGTCGCTTGCAAAGCGACACGATCTTGTCCATGACGTCTGGGGTGTGGCTGGCCATGCGTGGGTCCTCCTGGCTTCAGGGGCGAATGGTGGCGTCGATGCCCTGCGTCGCCAGCTTTCTGACGTACGCCTCGGCGCGCTTGCGCTTGCGGAATGCCTGCAACTGCACGTGATAGATGCCGTCCTCGTCCTGGACCACTTCCGCCTGCGTGTAGCCCTGGGCAGAAAGCTCCTCGAGGCGGCCATCGGCGTCCTCTCGAGCCTCGAAATCTCCCACCTGGATCCGATGGAGCGTGGGCGGCTCCTCCGACACCCCGATTTCTTCCAGGGGGGTGGGCACGGGTGTAGGCGCAGGTGTCGCCACCGGGGCGGGAGTGGGAGTGGCCGCGGGGGCCTCGGTGGGCAGCGGGGCGACACCGAACGGATCCATGGGCGCCGGTACGCTGGCCTCCAGGCTCGCCGGCGGAGGTGCAGCTGAACTCGCT
>JBEIFE010000016.1:0-12341 GCA_040382575.1 Candidatus Sericytochromatia bacterium | reverse complement strand
GGGTACGGAGCGGGGGTGAGGGTCAACACGCCACTCGGTCCTCTGCGTCTCGACCTGGGTTTCCGGGAGTGGGGCCAGTACCAGATCCACTTCTCGATCGGTCAGAAGTTCTAGTCCCACGATCTTGCAAGGAGCAGTTCACTGATGTCCCATCTCGCTCAACGCCTCGTCCTGCCTCTCGTGCTCGTGGCCGGTTCTTGCCTCGCCACGCCCGCCTTCGCCGCCCCCCCCGCTCCTGCCAGCGTCGCCTATGTCGAGACCCAGAAGATTTTTCTTGAATTCGAGGAAGCACGGAAGGCTCAGACCAACTTCCGCAGCAAGGCCGAGGCCTACCAGCGCGAGCTTGCCGAGGACCAGCAGAAGCTCGAAGAGGCCAAGAAGTCGGGCAAGAGTGCCAAGGAACTGCGTGAGATGCAGAAGCAGTTCGAGGACACGCTGAAGCCCAAGAAGGTGGAGGTCGAGAACCTCGACCGACAACTGTCCCAGCGTATCAAGAAGCAGATCGTGGAAGCGATCGAACAGGTCGCGAAAAGCAAGGGTTTCACGGTAGTTCTCGACAAGGCTACTGTGCTCTATGGAGGAACCGACATCAGTGACGAGGTCATCAAGCGCCTCAATCGCTAGCGAACGCGTTTTTTCCGTGACGGAGGTGGCTGCCCGCCTGGGGGCCACCCTTCTCGGAGAAGCCCCTGATTGCCTCGTGACGGGGGTCGCGGACCCGGGAGACGCTTCGGCGTCTGATCTGGTCTTTCTCGTCGAGCCCAAGTACCTGGAGCAGATCCGGGCTTCGGCTGCGCGTGTGGTCGTGGCCTCGGCCCCCATCGAGGGGCGATGCGTCCTCCAGGTGGCCGATCCGCGTCTGGCCATGGCGCGGGCCCTCGCCCTCTTTCAGTTCCCCCTGCCGCGGCCAGCGGTGCATCCCGGGGCCTGGATCGACTTGACATCGCAGCTTGGCGATGAGGTTCACGTGGGCGCCGGGGTCGTGGTCGGGGCCCACGTGCAGGTCGGAGCGCGTACCGTCCTGATGGCCGGTACCGTCCTCGGAGATGGGGTCGTGGTCGGTGAGGATTGCTTGCTGCATCCCCGGGTGGTCGTCGAGGCCGGCTGTCGTCTGGGTGATCGGGTGGTCCTCCAGGCCGGTGTGGTGATCGGTTCGGATGGATACGGCTTCGTTCGCCTTCCGGATGGCCGTCAAGAGAAGATGCCCCAGATCGGTATCGTCGAGATCGGGGATGACGTCGAGATCGGCGCCAACTGTGCCATCGATCGCGCTACTCTTGGCGTGACGCGGATCGGAGCCGGAACCAAGATCGACAATCTGGTACACGTGGGGCACAATGTCCAGGTGGGGCGTGATGCGCTCCTCGTGGCTCAGGTGGGGATATCGGGCTCCACGCGCATCGGTGATCGGGTCGTGCTGGCGGGTCAGGTCGGCGTCGCCGGTCATCTCCAGATCGCGAGCGACATCGTCGTGGCTGCGCGGGGTGCCGTGACCAAGTCCCTCCGTGAGCCTGGCATGTATTCTGGTTTTCCTGCGCGGCCTCATCGCGAGAACCTGAAGCGTGAGGCCTCGGTGGAAGCGATTCCGGGGCTGAAGGCGCGTCTGGTGCGTCTCGAAGGGCGTCTATCGGGGGAATCGAACGGTTCCGGGGACCGACACTAGAGGAGGACCATGCAGCTCGATCGCAGCTACCAGTGGACGCTCGCGCACCCCATCACCGTTGAAGGTGTGGCCCTTCACACCGGGGAACATGTGCGTGTCGAGATCGTGCCTGCACCTCCCGACCACGGGATCGTGTTCCATCGGATCGACCTACCTGGTGAGCCCAGCGTACCCGCACTCGTCGATCACGTCGTCGATACCACCCTGTCGACCACCCTTGCCCAGGGCAAGGCGCGCGTCCAGACGGTCGAGCATCTCATGGCTGCCCTCTGGGCCACCGGTGTTTGCAATGCGGACATTCTGATCGATGGCCCGGAGTTGCCCATCCTCGATGGTTCCAGTCGTTATTTCATCAATGCGGTCCGCTCCGCGGGTCGGCTGGAGCAGGGTCGGAAGCGGGCCGTGGTGCACTTCGACACCCCTCTCGAGGTGTCCCGTCACGATCGTTCCGTCCTCCTGATGCCTCATCCCGAGCAACGCGTCGAGGTCACGTGTGTCGTGGACTACCAGCATCCCCACGCCGGAGCCATGCTCTTCGAAGGCCCCGTCGACGAGGAGGTCTTCTGTCAGGATCTCGCGGATGCACGGACCTTCTGTTTCCAGTCCGATGTCGAGGCAATGCGTCGAGCCGGTCTCGCCCGAGGGGGATCGCTCGACAATGCCGTCATCATCGGGGACGCGGGCCCGTTGAGGCCCATGCGCTTCCGGGACGAGCCCGTTCGCCACAAGGTGCTGGATCTGGTCGGTGACCTCGCGCTCGTCGGCTTCGACTGGTCGGGGACCGTCGTCGCGGCGAAGGCCGGACATCCGTTGCACGTCGAACTTGCTGCCGCGATGCGCTCCTGGGCGCTCAGCCACGGTCTCGTGAGTGCTTCCCGGAGAGGAGAGTCCTGATGGCGAGTCTGTCCGATCGGGCTGCGGTTCTGGATATCCGGGCCATCATGGATGTCCTGCCCCACCGTTATCCCTTCCTGCTGATCGACCGGGTCATCGAGCTGGAGCCGGGCGTGAGAGCCGTGGCGCTCAAGAATGTCTCAGTCAATGAACCGCAGTTCACCGGTCACTTTCCCGGACGCCCGCTCATGCCCGGTGTGCTGATCGTCGAGGCCCTCGCTCAGGTTGCCGGGGTGATCATGCTCCAGATCGAGCTCTTCAAGGGAAAGATCGCACTCTTCGCCGGGATTGACGGAGTACGTTTTCGACGCCCCGTCTTGCCGGGGGATCAGCTTCGCCTGACGGCCGAGATAGTCAAGATCCGCGGCACCATCGGTCGTGTCCGGGTCATGGCCCATGTCGATGCCGATCTCGTGACGGAGGGCGAGTTGCTCTTCGCACTGGTGGATTGACCATGATCGAGATACATCCGACCGCTGTCGTGCATCCCACGGCCATCGTGGGGCCCCGGGTCCACATCGGTCCCTATGCCGTCGTGGGCGAACACGTCGTGCTGGGTGAGGGAACCGTGCTCGGTCCGCATGCGGTCGTCGAACCGTACACCACCCTGGGACGCGAATGCCACGTGCACGGTGGTGCCGTCGTTGGCGGTGTTCCGCAGGACCTCAAGTTTGCGGGTGAGCGTTCCAGCACGATCATCGGCGATCGCAACGTCATCCGCGAGTGCGTGACGATCAACCGCGCCACCGGCGAGGGCGAGACCACCCGGATCGGGGACGGCAACCTCTTCATGGCCTACGTCCACGTCGCGCACAATTGCGTGATCGGGAACGGAAACGTCCTGGCCAACGGCGTCACCCTGGCAGGGCATGTCGTCATCGAGGATGGCGTCACCATCGGGGGACTTTCCGGAGTGCACCAGTTCACCCGGGTGGGGTCTCTCGGGATGGTCGGGGCGATGACGCGTCTTGTCCAGGATTTACCCCCGTACATGCTGGTCGAGGGACACCCTCCGCGTGTATACGGTCCCAATCTCGTGGGGCTCAAGCGTCGTGGTGTCGATCCCGGCGAGCGGCGGGTCATCAAGCATGCCTACAAGGTCCTCTATCGCTCGGGCCTCAGCATCCCACAGGCACTCGAGGAGCTGGCTTCCTGGCCCGATTCCCTCGTCCGTGACCAGATCATGACCTTCATCCGGGGGTCCGAACGTGGCATCGTGGGCAAGGTCATCCGGACTCATGCCTCCCGCACCTCCGAGGATGGTTCCGGCCCGACCTCATGAGTCATCCACCCATGATTTTCCTGTCGGCGGGTGAAGTTTCCGGCGACATGCATGCCGCTCGCCTGGCCCGTGCGCTCCGCTCCCGGTTGCCGGATCTCCGTCTCGTCGGGATCGGTTCGCACCGGATGCGCGAGGCCGGTGTCGAGATCCTGGCAGACGTGACGCCTCACGCCGCGGTGGGACTGACGGAGCACCTTCCGGGACTGCGCCCCATCGCCAGGGCCTTCGAGAAGGCCAAGCGCTTTCTCACCGAGGTCCGTCCTGCTCTGCTCGTCCTGGTGGATTATCAGGGTGCGAACATGGAACTTGCCCGGTTCGCCCGTCGTCTCGGCATCCGGACCGCCTATTACATCGCCCCCCAGGAGTGGATCTGGGGACTGAAGGGCGGGACCCGAAAGGTCGCCGAGGTGAGTGATGTGATTCTCTCGGTCTTCAGGCCCGAGGCCGAGGCTTATCGCGCGGCGGGGGGACGGGTCATCGAGGTGGGGCATCCGCTCCTGGACATGGTTCCGACCTCTCGCGAGCGCGGACAGCTGGCCGCATCGCTCGGTCTCGGGCAGGGTGATCCGGTCCTTTCGCTGTTCCCGGGTAGCCGGAAGATGGAAATCGATCGCCTCCTGCCGTCGATGCTCGAGGCAGCTGCCCTGCTCCAGGCCGAGGTTCCGTCGCTAAGGGTCGTGTTGCCCGTCGCCTCTCCGGGGCTTGCAGAGCGTGTCGGCCATGTGTTGCTCGAGGCCCCGGAGGCGCGCATCCAGGTCGTCCATGACGTGTCCGGCATGGGCGTCATGCAGCTCAGCGACATCGTGCTGGCGGCCTCCGGTACCGCCGTGCTCGAAGCAGCCGTCGTGGGAACTCCCGTCGTGGCCGCCTACCGGATCGGGCGGCTGGCGGCCTGGGTCGGGCGACGACTGCTGCGCACGCCCTACGTGACGCTTCCGAATATCCTGGCCGGGGAAGCGATCGTTCCCGAATTGCTCCAGGAGCAAGCCAACGGACGTTCGATGTTCCAGACTTTGCTGCCTCTCCTGCAAGATCCGAGGCGGCGTGGACAGATGTTGCAGCAGCTCGCGCTCGTGCGCTCACGCCTCGGAGAGCCAGGGGCGGTGGAACGTACGGCAGGGGCCATCCTGACCGAGCTGGACGGGGTTCGCGAGAGGGTCTGATGGAACGGGTCTTCGTGACAGGGGCTTCCGGCTGTGTCGGAGGCGAAACGGTCCGGGCACTGCTGGCGGACCCGGGGTTCGAGGTCCATCTCCTCGTTCGCGACCCGGCACGGCTACCCCCGGCCTGGCTCGGACACGATCGCGTCCGTCTCGTGGTCGGGGACTTTCTCGACATCGAGCGCTTCGCCCCGACCCTTCGCACGATGGACCACATCGTCCACATCGCGGCGGCCTGGGGAGAAGCCGAATCCTACGACGTCAACTACCGACTCGCGCATCGGCTGTTCGAACTGGCCGATCCCGCTCGTTGCCGCCAGATGATCCTCTTCTCCACGGCGAGCGTCATCGATCGGGACCTGAAACCCCTTTCCGCCGCCGGCGATCACGGGACGGACTACATCCGGTCCAAGTATCTGGGTTACGTGCGGCTCGATGACCATCCCCTCCGCGACCGGATATCCGTGTTCTTTCCCACGCTGGTGGTCGGACGAGGTTCCCATATCGCCTCGGCTCTCGCGACCCTGGCGCGGGGCTGGCCCCTGGTCGCGGCCGTCACCGTCGATGCGTCCTTCCACTTCATCCATGCGCGCGACATCGGACGCATCGTGGTACACCGCCTGAAGCATGGCGTGCCTGGAGAGCGTCTCGTACTCGGCAATCCGGGCCTCACGTTCGACGAGGCACTGCGGGCCTTCGCGAGGGCCCGTCAGCTCTGGCGGGCGCAGCGTCCCTTCGACCTGACACCGCGGCTCGAGGCGATCGCCCGCTTCTTCCGTATCCAGCTGAACACCTGGGATCGGGTCTGCTGGGAGGCCCGCCACTTCCGGTACGACACGGTCCATGCCGGAGAACTGGGCCTTCCGACGGATCTCTCGACCCTCGAGGCCGTGCTGACCGATCTGGGTCTTTCCCGGGGGCGGTGATGCGGATCATCGGTCTCACCGGAGGGATCGCGACGGGCAAGTCGACGGTGGCTCAGCTCTTGCGGGAACGGGGGGCCGAGATCGTCGATGCTGACGTGATCGCCCGGGAGGTCGTCGAACCCGGGCAGCCAGCCCTCGAGGAGATCCGGGAGTGTTTCGGGGAGCGCGCCCTGGATCCCGCGGGACGCCTCGACCGTGCCTGGATCGCGCAGAGCGTTTTCGCTGACCCCGGTCTCCGGCAGCAACTCGAGGCGATCGTCCATCCGCGGATCCGCGAACGAGCGCGGCGGCGTCTGGAGGAACTCGCGGTTCGCGATCCTGCCCCTGAGCTCGTCGTCTGGGTCGTTCCGCTGCTTTTCGAGACCGGGCTTCACGAGCAACTCGACGAGATCTGGGTCGTGGCCGTCGCTCCTTCCACTCAGGTGTCTCGCCTGATGGCGCGCGATGGCCTCGACGAGGCCGAAGCTCGACGGAGGGTTGCTGCGCAGTGGCCTCTGGAGCGGAAGCTGGAGCTCGCCGACCAGGTCATCGACAACGAGGGGGAGCCCGGTGACCTGGCCCCCCAGGTGTCACGCGCCCTCGACGGTGGTCCGACCCGCAGGCGTCGCGCGTGAGGCGGCGCCTTTTCGTTCTGCTCGCCCTCGGCGCCGCCATGGGGAGCGCGCAGCCACTGGGACGCCTCCTGTGCCCTTTCCCTTATCGCTCCCTCGTGGAGCAGGTCGCTCGTGAAGAGCAACTCGATCCGCGCCTCGTGCTGGCGGTGATGCGCATCGAGTCGGGCTTCGATCCGGAGGCCCGCTCACACGCGGGCGCGCGCGGGCTGATGCAGATCATGCCTCCGACGGCGCTCTGGATCGCGCGCAGGAAGGGGTGGCGCCACTTCAGGCTCGATCGGCTCACCGATCCGACCGTGAACATCCGTCTGGGGGCATGGTACCTGTCACACCTGGAGCGTCGCTTCGATGGACACCTGCCTCTGGTTCTGGCGGCCTACAATGCCGGGCATGCCAAGGTGGCTGCCTGGCAGCGGACCTCCACGCCCGTGATGGAGATGTATCCGGAAACACGCCTGTACGTGGTAAGAGGGATCTGGGCCTTTGGCCTGTATCGCTTCCTGTATCCCGAGATGGAGCCATGAGGAGTTGCCGATGGATCGACTGGCACGCTCTCTCGACGGAGGCCTGAAGCGTCTCAGGGCCCCCGAGCTGGGGGCCCTGAGAGAGCTGGTGCTTCGATGGCCCGAGGTCGTCGGTGAGGGAGTGGCGGGGCGCTGTCAGCCCCGGTACCTCCGACGAGGCGTTCTGGTCGTCGAGGTGAAGTCGGCCGCATGGTCGCATCAGCTGACACTCTTGAAGGACGACTTCCTTGGCGCGATCGCCCGGGTCGTCCCCATGCTGACCGTCAAGGAATTGCGTTTCCAGGTGGTCGTCCCGCGCGAGCGGACCGGGGTGGGGCCTGCTGATGATGGGCCGAACCGTTCAGCCCTGGCCGCCCGGACTCCCCTGGGTGAGGGAGAGCGAGCGGCGATCGCCCGGGCCGTCGCGGGCCGAGTTCAGGACGAGGCCCTCGCCTCGGGGGTCCATCGCATGCTGGAGGCGATGGTTCGCCGGCAGCGCGCTCTGCGTGAGGCCGGATTCGTCCCCTGCCCGCGCTGCGGACTCCCGATGCGGGCAGGGCGGTCAAGTCGTCTGATCTGTCCCACCTGTCGGGCCACCGAGGGCGAACCAAGTCGCTCATTGCGGGTATAAAAATCGATGGAAGCGTGTCCAGAGAGGGAACAGGATGCTGAACGCTCTGCGCAACTGGTGGAGTAGCCTGTGGTCCTGGCTTCAGCCCGGGGATCGAGTCACGCGGGTCGCCACGCTGGGTGACGACTGGCGTGTGCCTGAACTGGCGCTGAGGCAGCTCAACGAGGTGCCTCTGCGCATCGAGGCGGGTCTCGAGCTCCTCCCGCTGGTCGACCCCTCCATGGGGGGCCGGATCATCGATACCCTGGGGCGCATGAGAGCGGCGATCGCCGAGGATCTGGGTTGGGTTTTTCCCGGCGCCCAGTTCAGCGACAATCCGCGCCTACCGCCTCTGGGGTACCGCATCTTCATCTGGGGCCACGCCGTCGCCGAGGGACAGGTCATGCCCGGGATGGTCGGGATCCAGCCCGATCGGTTGACCCCCGAACAGCGTCAGGTGGCAAAAGTGGGCGAACGCCCCAAGACGGGTGAACTCGTGGCCTGGGTTCCCCAGACCGTCGAGGAGGCTCGCCGGATGGGCCTTGCGGCGGATGAGATGTTGCTCGAGCATCTCGAGCACGTGCTGCGTCAGCAGATGTATCGTTTCGTCACACCCGAGAGTCTCTCGATGACGCTCGATACCCGGCTCCGGCACTATGGTCGTGAGCTGGCCGACGAGTTGCTCTCTCGCTTCATCACGCGCGGTGAACTGCTTTTTTGCTTCCGCGAATTGCTCCGTGCGGGGCGATCGCTTCGCGAGTTTCCCCTGGTCATCGAGGCACTGTACCGCCACTGTCATGCCAGGAGTCACGAGGCGGCTACCAGCTCGGATGCCATGTTCGGCATGGCGCTGCAGATCCCGCAGTTCGCTCCTCGCGAGCTGGCCGAGGCGGCCTGCCGGGAGATGGGATGGCCCTCGCTCGACGAGCGCGTGCGTCCGCTTCCGGGCTGAAAGATCGTTCCGGGGTCTTGTCTTGTGCGACACCCCATGTCAAAGTGGAAACGTGGTCCTGTTGTTCTCGGTCAGGGAGCGACCTGGAGTCCTCGAGGGGATGTCAAGGTTTCGACCAGGAGGGGGACGGTAGGGGCTGCGAGCCGGGAGTGTCATCCGAACCCGTAAAATCCGGTGGCAAAACGACAAGTGCCAAGACCAATGTCTTCGCTCTTCCCACGGTGGGTGGCCGCAAGGCCGCTGCCCTCGCTGCCTAAAACAGCGTGATGGGACACTCGGTTCCTCCCGTCCGTCGAGGGGCCGGGTCACTTTGACGGACTGCGCCTGAACCGGTTGTCGGACCGGCCAGGGTAAGAAATTCCGGCTAACTTGCCCGGGGCCGCGCCGAGGGGGCGCCAGGTGAGTGACACGATCCCCAGGCTACGCTCGTAGATGCCGCTATGGTCATCTTCTGGGACGTGGGTTCGATTCCCACCATCTCCACCTCTGCGTGAGCCCCGGTTTTTATACCGGGGATCACGTGTGTCTCCGGGATGTTCGATCGCTCTCATGGCGTTCTCGTCGTGTCGTCCGGCGCCTGGCGCCATTCTTCGCGAGTGGCCCGTCTGACGCGGCTTCGCGCCCCCCCACGGGTTCCCTGAAAATCGGTAAGATGCAGGATCTGGCGGGTATACATCCCTGGTATTCTCGGGTCAGCTGGTAGCTTCCACATAGCGCTCCGTCGGAGAGGCTTCGGAGGAGCGCCAAGGGATCGACAGTGAGTTCGCAGGCGCAACTGGGTGTGAAGGCACTCGAGGAAGGTCGGATCGCGGAAGCGGTCATATTTCTCGAGTATGCCACCAAATTCAGCCCCGACAACCACCAGATGTGGTTGTTGCTGGGCCACGCCTATCATCGGAATCAGCAGCGAAGCGAGGCGATGGATGCCTACAGGCGCGTCGCGGAAGGTTCGGTCGATCCCCAGCTCCAGATTCAGGCGCGCAAGGCCCTTTCCGCCCTGGATGGTGGCCGTCCGCCAGGCGAGTCGGGTCCGTCCTCCAAGGTCCATTGTCCCGATTGCAGGCGTCTCCTGGTCCGGGAAGATGATCAACCCCTGGTCTGCCAGTGCGGGTGGACCGAGCGTCCCGTGGCCACGGGGAGCGCGCGGTTGCAGGTCCGGGATCTCCAGGCCTACTGTCGCCACAAGAGTGTTCGTATCAGCGGCGTGTTCCGGGGCGATCTCATCGTGATCGGAGCGGCCGAGATCCGGATCCAGGGCCTCGGAACCCGGACCTATCCCGTGAACCCGCGGCTCCTCTTTCCCGAGATCGAGGGACTGCCCGTCATCGAGCAGACCGAACTCGAGCTCATCATGCCCAAGCAGGACGAGACGGGGATCTTCCGCGAACGTCGCGCCTCCGATGACATGACGCTGGGCAAGCTATATTCCTGGGAGGCCTTCGTCGAGGCTCTCTCGGCCTTCCGGGGCTATGACGTCTCGCAGCAGGCCTCATCGGGCAGCCTGATCCGCGTGTTGACGGCGCACAATGCGCTTGACCTCGAGCTCGTCCAGGATGCCCTGGAACTCCAGGAGGCACAGGAGACCATCGGTCAGACGCTGCTCCGTCTGGGCATTTCCAACTTCGAATCGATGCTCACGGCCGTGGTGGGTGAGCACCGCTTGCCCAAACCTGCAGCGAGACCTTTCCATGAACGCCTGGGCTCGATGCTGGTGGCACGAGGTGTCATCACTCCCAATCAGTTGCAGGATGCGCTGGCCCTCCATGTGACCCTCCAGAAGCCCCTCGGCGAGATCCTGGTCACGCACGTCAAGGCGTGTTCGTCCTCGGATGTTCAGGCGGTTCTCAAGGCGCAGCGCCCCTTCCAGGTGTCCTTGCCTGAAGCGGACATGCTCGGTGAGCAACTCGTCCTGCGCAAGTTCGTGACCCGTACCGACATGCTACGGGCCCTGGCAGATGAACAGTCCAAGCAACGCGTCCCCCTCGGTGAGGTCTTGCTCAACCTCGAACTCGTGAGCGACGAGAACCTGTCCACCGTGCTGACGTGGCAATCCCAGAAAAAGCAGATCCTCCAGCAGGGGCGTCATCGCCTCGGAGAGATCCTGGTCGCCCAGAAGATCATCACGGTCGAGGCGCTCGGTGAGGCTCTCCGCCAGCAGGCTCTGGATCCCCGCCCCCTGGGGCAGATCATCGTCTCGAAGGGGCTGTGTACTCCCGAGCAGGTGATCCAGGCGATGGAGCAGCAGGTTCACCGCCGCAACCAGGCCGCGAGTCGCCCTGCCCTCGGGCAACCGGATGGGCTCGCTGCGCACGTTCCCGAACCCATGGCCACGCCCGCATCCAGCAGACCCGTGGAAACCCGGGCACCGGGGCGTCTCTCCGGGAGCGGTCAGGGCTCGCGAGGCGCCAGGTCGGGAGGTCGGCCTGCCGGAGCTTCCGGTTCGAATCGGGGTGGTCGTGCGGCGGCCCCTCCCCGGGGCAAATCCAGGGCCCAGAAGGCCCGATCTGCAGGCGGCCCCCGGTGGCTGATCTTGGGCCTCGTCGTCGTCGTGCTTCTCGTCGTCGGTGGGGTGATGGCCCGGGTGGTGATGTCGCAGGGAAGCGGGACCACCGCCGTCACACCGAGGTGACCTCGAAAATCGGCTGGGGGAGGTCGTCAGACCTCCCCCAGCATGAATGGCAGCCGTTTATTTCTTCTTGCTGGCCCGGGCTCGCGCGGCCTCGACACGTTCGCGAAGGCTTTTCCCGGGAATCCAGACGGCAGACTTCTTGGCCGGGATCTGGATGATATCCCCCGTGCGCGGGTTCCTGCCCTCGCGCGCCGAGCGTTCACGTACCTGGAACGTACCGAAGCCCACCAGCGTGACGCGATCGCCACCCGTCAGGGCCTCTCCGACGGCACCGAGAGCGGCGTTGATCACCTCGCCGACATCCTTCTGCGACATCCGCGTCTTCACGCTCACCTGCTTGATCAGGTCTTCCTTGTTCATCCCGACAGTCCTCTTTTACTGCAGCCCTCGCCGACCGTGCGAGCCTCGAAGCGTGATAGATCGGTGTGCGCTCATTGCACGTGTCGCGATTATAGGTACGGATGTCATGTCTGACAAGGTGTCAAGAGTCAGAAGGACGGGGCTCGAAGGTCATGTCCTTCGAGCCCCGAAAAAAAGAATCGTTCGTGGATCAAGCGCCCGGGCGTTCGCTCCGGGAAATCGGAGCCAGGACGATCCGCAGTTGCTTCTCGGCCTTCTTCAGCCGGCGGCAGACTTCCATCTGGGAAATGTTCAGACGTCGGGACAGTTCGGCCTGCGTCAGGTCGCTGAAGTAACGGAGTTCGAGCAGTTCGCGCTGGGCTGCGGGCAAGCGAGACATCGCCTCGGAAAGCACCAGCTTGTCATCCACCTCTTCTCGATTGGTCATGCTGAAACGGGGATCCGAAAGGCTTTCGAGCAACGAGCGCTGCTCGTCGTCATCTCCGTCCGAGCCTTCCTGATCGAGCCACAGGACCGTGACCCGACGGTCGTAGAGCTTGACCTCGTCCACCTGAGCTTCCGTCACGCTTAGGGCGCTGGCCAGTTCCTGATTCGACGGCTCTCGACCCAGCTCCTGGAGCAGCTTGGCTGCGACCTGCGACAGGCGGTACGAGAGCTCCTGGAGGACCCGTGGACCGCGCAGCAGATTCTGGCGATCGCGCAGGTAATGCCGGATGTGGCCCGTGATGAAGTGGACGGCATACGTCTT
>JBEIFE010000015.1:0-12815 GCA_040382575.1 Candidatus Sericytochromatia bacterium | reverse complement strand
TGAACTCTGCTCGCATGGACGACCTGGTCATGCACCTCGAAGACGAGCCAGTCCGTCGGGCGCTCGTCCTGTTCCGGCGCGACACGGTAGTACCACTCCTCGAGTTCGACGACGCGCGATGCCGGATCGCTTTCATCTGACAGCGTGGACCCCGACGACTCCTCGTCCGACATCGATCCAACGGTCTCGACGTTCGCGCGTTCCGGGTCCTGCCCGGCACTGACGGGGGGACCGATCAGCTTTCGAACCGTCTCCACGGCCTCCGGCTCCCCGAAATGTTCCCGGAGCCGGTCGGCAAGCGTTCCCGGCGGAAAGGCTCCCAGATCAAGCGACACCCATTCCGAGCCCGGTGGTAGCCCCCGCGTATCGCCGATGACACCGGTCTTTCCACTTCCAGCGCGCACGGCGACCCGAGCCAGCCCGAAGGCTGACACGCCGAATACCCCCGCATACCACCATGTGACCGCGTCCAGAACCGCATCCTTCCCGAAGCTGGATCCATTTTGCCCCAAACGTGACAAGCTCACGCTAGCGGGGAACGATACACATGCTCGGAATCAACGGTCCAGATCCAAGGAGGTGCCCCATGGTTGCGCCAGCCGATGGGAATACGCGAATTCAGCGCCCCACGACCCCGAGCACACCGGGCCCCGTCGAGGCGCCCTCGCGCCCCGAGGTCGCTCCCCCCGCGCACGCTCCGGTGGCATCTCCTTCGCCTGCGACGGATGGGATCCATACGGTACCGGAGACGGTGACCGTGCGCTCCGGCGAATCACTCTACCTCATCGCGGCGAGGCACCAGATCCCCAGGACCAGCTTCGCAAGCTCAATCCGGAACTTTTCAGCGCAGGCCCGGACGCCAGTGGACGTGCCCGGGCGGCTGACGGGGGCCTGATCTACCCGGGCGACTCCGTCCGTCTCCGCCCGATCCAGACGCCGCAGGCAGCCCCTCAGGACGCCAGCCAGAAAGTCGTTTCAGCAGCGAAGGAGTTCATCCAGTCCGCCAACCCGGGCGAGCATCCGGCTCCGGACCAGTTGCTCGAAAGCGCTCGGCGCATGATGGAACTCATCCCGGCCAGCGATCCTGACCACGATCGGCTCAAGTCCCGGATCGAGGCACTGACCAGACCGGCCGCGTCGGTCGAAGCGGGCGGTGGTCCAGCGCAATCGGAACCCGCCGCGCTGCCCCAGCCTCCCGCGGGCGGGACGGCGAATCCGGTCGGGGCGATAACGGGCATCCCGGGGGCTCCGACCGCACAACCTCAGACTCAGCTTCAGCCGCCGCTACCGGTCCAGCCACAGCCGCTACCTGTCTATCCGCAGCAGGGCACTCCTGTGGCATCGATGCCTCAACCGGGTATGGTGCCACCAGGCTATCCACAGGGCCAGTTCCCGGCCCCTCCGCAGCCCGCGCCCATTCCGGGACAGGCAGGATGGCCACAATCACCCCCGGCTGTCACCCCTTCCTATCCCGGAGTACCACAGGCAGAAGTCGGCAAGCCGCTGGCGGTCCAGGCCTTCTACTCCGACGGAACTGCCTACCAGGTTCCTATCTCGACCCCTTCCCCTTCAAACGGCATCATCGCAGCCGGAACGGTCTTGCCCCCTCCTGGCCCTGCCCCGGCCCCCGGCATGGTCTATGTCTCCGGGCCCAGACTGCTTCAGCCGGATGGCCACTGGGTGTCCACCGTGGCGCCGCAAGGCGGTCAACAGGGGGCCGCTCAGTCGGGGCAGGGTAACGGAGTTGCAGCAACCCAGACCGGCACGCAACCGGGAAGCACGACGCCCGCGGCCCCTGCTGCGCACGTCGACCCGTCGAATCCGCGTGGCAAGGATCCCCACGATCCCAAGGTCCAGGCCATCGAACGCTTCCTCGCCACGGCAAAGGACAGCGACATCGTCAATCTGGTCCAGCAAGATGCCATGAAGCTTCTCACGGCCACTCCGGACCAGAAGGCCCGCATGCTCCGCATTTTGCTGGAAGGCAGAACGTCAGGCTCCGAGCAGCAAGCCATCCTGGCGATTCTCCAGAGTGCCCAGGATCAGGGGGAGTCCGCCGCCTCGCTCGCAGCCCTCGATCGCCTCGAAGGCGGGGCAGGCAAGGGTGCCCTGCGTCTGAACGAAGACCTGGAGCGCCAGGCGCGCCAGCAGATGCTTGCCACGCTCACGGGGCCGGTCCCCTTCAACGAGAAATACCCGGCGAGCTTCTACCAGAGCCTCGCTGCTCGGATGGACAAGGCAGACATCGAGGCTCTGGGCAATGGGGAATGGCTGACGACCATGCCCGACGAGGCCAAGGCCATGTTCATCCAGAAACTCCAGGCGCCATGGTGGTGGCCGTTCGGCGGAAACCGGCAACTGGCCCAGCAGATCCAGTCGACTCTCGGTCGCTGAGGATACAATTCGAAGGGTTTCGACACAAACCTTGACACGGGGCGCCAATTGGCGCCCCGACTTGTTTTCAGCCTGTATGGACGGCGCAGACGCCCGCGGTGCGCTGCTGTCTGACGTTGTTCACATGAACAACCGCCGGAGACGCGCATCGCGGCGACACCTGTTCACAACATCTCCAAACGTGAAGTTCCGGAATGAGCTTCAATGACCCTTGTCCCTGACCGAGGGACCGGAACGTGACCCTCGTACCGGACAGGAGGCCACTCATGAAAGCTCGCGAGACTCCCCCTCGTTCCCGGACCGCTCAGGTCCGCGCCCACCGGGAAGCCCTCCAGGCCGAAGCAGCGATGGGAGCCATTCCGGTCGAGATCGCCAACGAGGTATGGATCCTGAATCCCGGACAGTTCGCCACGTTCCACGGGCTTTGCCGGGAACTTGGCGTGCGCTGGAGCCGTGAACCGGGGGGCGTCACGCTCGACCGGGAAGGCGACGATCCGATCATCGCCTTCATCCGGCACGAACTGGCGCGCCTTTCGGACCGTCAGTCCGAGATGGAAAGCCTGATCAGCGCCTGATCAATCCCGCAGAATGGCCACCAGTTCGGGGAAGATCCCGATCTCGGTGGCCTCCTCCGGTAGCGCATCCGAGGCCTCGTACAGCGCCTCATCGAGCTCCGCCATCTGGTCGATCCCGTCCGGTTGTTCCGCTTCGCAGCGATCGGGTGGACTGAGCGAGAAGTGATGGCGGCAGGCCAGTGGCCTGACAGGATGGATGCTGCATCGCGAGTCGACGAGAAACGGGCAGGGGGGGCGCTTGCCCCAGTAGCGCTCCGCCAGGATCTCGACCTCGCTTTCGAGATCGCCCGAGGCCGCCTCCTGAAAGCCGTGCCGGATATCGACGGTCCGCTCCAGCCACCCGTGCAGCCGCGCTTCGAGCGACTGACGGTCCTCCGGAGTCCACGCTGCCGTCCAGGCGATGGCCGCCCGCGCCTCCGCCACCGTCGCCACCACGAGTTGATGGCAGCATGCCGAACAGCCCGGTCGACACGTCGGTTCGCGACCCTCCTCCGCGTGAGCGGCCAGGATCTCGCGGATCACCGCGTCTGCTTCCTGAAACACCCCATGGACCGGTTCGAACGGATTCAGCTCCTGCATCATCATTCTCCTTCCAGGCCCAGCGCCTGCTCGAGCACGTCCAGCGTCACGGGCATCACTTCATCGAGCCAGTCCATCGCCGCGACCAGGATCTCGCGCCCTTCCACCAGGGCATCGAGGTCCAGATAGCGGGCATATCGCTCCCAGCTCTCGAGTGCATCTTCGATCTGGCGCAATCCCTGTTCGACGCGCCCGACGTGACCGTGAAGCTCACCGGGGGCATCACAGGTGGCCAGACGGGTCATGACCGATTTCAGAGCGGTCTCGAGGTCCGTGGTCACGAGTCCGAAGCGTTCGGATTCCTCGAGATCATAGGGGTCTCCTTCCAGGCGCTCCAGGGCGCGCTCGACCTTGCGCGGGAACGTGCGGAGAATGCGATCCAGATCCCGGATCGCCGTGGCGAGTTCGACCAACCGGGCACGATTTGCCACAGGGGGCGCAGGCCGGGGACGCTGTGCGCGCGCTGTGGCCGCGCGAGAAATCGGAATCCGGTTGCCGCGCGCGAGATCGGCCTGGATCTGATCGTGGGCGGCATTGAGTTCGGCCATCTGCCCGGCATCGCCTCCGGCCCTGTCCGGATGGAGGCGCATGGCCTGAAAGCGGTATGCCCGGCGCACCTGGTCAGCGGAAGCATCTCGGCTGACACCCAGGATCTGGTAAGGATCGCGCATGGAAAACGGGGCCTCCGGTCAGGGAGCGGCGGGCGGGCGCCTCGGCGGAACTCTCGTGTTACCATGGAAAGTGTCAGCGGGACAGGCGATCGCGGGAACCCCGGTTCTCGAGGAAAGTCCGAGCTCCGCAGGGCAGGACGCTGGGTAACGCCCAGTGGGGGTGACCCCGAGGACAGTGCCACAGAAACAGACCGCCCCGGCTTGCCGGGGTAAGGGTGCAAAGGTGGGGTAAGAGCCCACCAGCGGCCGGGTGACCGGCTGGCTAGGTAAACCCCGTCCGGAGCAAGACCAAGCAGGGGAAGTTGACGCGGCCCGCCGATTCCCCGGGTCAGGTTGCTAGAGGCGGCGGGTAACCGCCGTCCCAGAGAGATGATCGCCCCCTCCGCGGGGGGACAGAACTCGGCTTATCGTTTCGCTGCAGCAGGGCGGGTCCGCGGACCCGCCCTGCGTCTTGTGTCACAAAACGCCTGCTCCATGTGGGGTACACTGATCGGGTGATGTATCACGTACCGGTTCTACTGAACGAGACGATCGAAGCCCTCGCCATCCGACCCGACGGGTGCTACCTGGATGGCACGCTGGGTGGCGGTGGACATTCCGCGGCCATTCTCGAGCGGCTGGGCCCGGACGGACGACTCTACGGAGTCGACCAGGACGCAGACGCTCGAGCCGAGGCCACGACCCGGATCGGGAAAGATACCCGTTTCGAGGCGATCGCCGGCAACTTCGCGGACGTGCTCGAGCGCTGGGCACCCGCCACCCTCGATGGCATCCTCCTGGACATCGGCGTCTCGAGCCACCAGCTGGATTCTGCCGAGCGAGGTTTCTCGTTCCAGCAGGATGGACCCCTCGATATGCGGATGAACGCCTCGGAAGGCGCTTCAGCGGCCGACCTGGTGGCTAGCATGGGTGAGGAAGAACTGGCCCACCTCTTCTGGACCTTCGGCGAGGAGCGCAGGAGCCGGGCGATCGCCCGGGCCATCGTGGCCGAGCGGGTCAGGAACCCCATCCTGAGAACCCGACAACTGGCCGAACTCGTGGGACGGCACGTCAAGGGTAGGCCGGGGCACCACCCCGCCACGCGCACGTTCCAGGCGCTCAGGATCGCCGTGAACAACGAACTCAAGGTCCTCGAACGCGGCATTCGCGGGGCGATTCAGGCCCTGCGCCCCGGTGGACGGCTGGCCATCATCACCTTCCATTCCCTGGAGGACCGGATCGTCAAGCATGCCTTCCGTGCGGAGAGTGCTTCCTGCCTCTGCCCTCCTCGCATCCCGGTCTGCATCTGCCAGGTGACGCCACGCCTCGCTCTCGTATCGCGCCAGGGTGAGGTTGCCACCGAGGAAGAAGCACGCCTGAATCCTCGTGCCCGCTCGGCCCGTCTCCGCACCGCTTCTCGCCTCGTGTCGTGAAAGGACACCGGATGCGCCAGACAAGTCCCCTGCACATGCCTCCTCCGTCCCCGGGGTGGAATGTCCTCACCAGCCGGAAACGACGTCGGGACCTGATGCCCTGGTTGCTGTCCGGTTTACTGTTTGCCGGCAACGTGGTCGTGTACGCCCTGACGGTCCAGCAGGAAGCGGACAACAACCACACCCAGGAAGCGATCGTCCGACAGGACCAGGTCAACGTCCGGCTGAGAGCGGAACTCTCGAGAAGCGAAGCGCTCGACCATGTCGAGGCGATGGCCTCGCGGTCCCTGTCCCTGGTTCCAGCGGCAGGAACCCTTTTCCTTCCCGCCCCACCGCAACCCTCCAGCCCCCCCCGTCCCGCTCCTCTCCCGGACCGCGCCAGGGAGGCTTTTTGACGTCGAGCCGCCCCCACACCTTCCGGCAGCGTAGCCGCGTCATCCAGACGGCCTTTTCGGTCGCCACGCTGATCCTGTGTGCCCGCCTGGTGTACCTGCAGGTCGTCGCATCGGCGGATCTCTCCGCAAAGGCCCGGAAGCAACACACCTCGGTCATCAAGCTGGCCAGCCGGAGAGGCGAGATCCTGGACCGGCTCGGACAGGAGCTGGCAATCTCCCAGGACGCCTGGTCGGTCTATGCCCAGCCTTCCGAATACGAGTGGCCCCTTGACACCATGGTGGCCAGCCTCTCTCCGGAACTGAAGGTCGAGCCGGACGTGCTACGCAAGCAACTCCAGCACCGCCACTGGCACTGGCTGGTCCGGCAGCGAGACGCCTCGACCAGTGAGCGCATCAGCGCCCTGCACATCCCGGGAATCGGAGTGCACCGCGAGAGCAAGCGTGTCTATCCTCGGGGCACGCTTGCCGCCAACCTGATCGGGTTCGTGGGGCTCGACAACCAGGGGTTGGCTGGCATCGAGCATGACCTCGAACATGTGCTCTCGCAGGGTAACGACACCCTTCTCGTCCAGACCAACGCGCATGGACAGGAGATCCTCAGAGAAAACGGCGGATCGCCTCTCGCCAGCCTGCGCTCCGAGCGGAAACGCGTGGTCCTCACGATCGACGAGACCCTCCAGCACGTCGCCGAGCGAGAACTCGAGAAGTCCGTCCGGGATCTGGGGGCCCTGCGCGGGGCGGTGGTCATGATGGATCCCCGCACGGGCAACGTGCTGGCCTTCGCCCTGGCTCCCTCCTTCGACCCCAACCTCTACCGGGGCACCCCCTGGGCCCGGATCAAGAACTGGGTCGCCCAGGACGTCTACGAACCGGGCTCGACGATGAAAATCTTCACGGTCGCTGCCGCCCTGGAGTCCCGGAGAATCTCACCGAACACCACGTTCCCGTGCGGGCCCACCATCCGGATCGGCCGTCATACCATCTCGGACCACGATGCCCCGGCAGGAATCCGTCACCTGACGCCGGAGCAGATCCTGGAGGTCTCGTCGAACGTCGGCGCCCTTCAGGTCGGACTGCGCATGAGCGGCGACCAGCACCGGCGGATCCTCTCCGATCTGGGCTTTGGACGGACGTCGGGCGGCGGCTTCGGTGGCGAGAGTCGCGGCAAGCTACCCGCTCTGCCGTGGCCCACGGTCCGGCACACCTCGATTTCCTACGGCTACGGACTCTCGGCCACGGCCCTCCAGGTCATGACGGCTGCCACGGCGATCGCCGACGAGGGACGCCTGCATCCGCCACGCCTCGTTGACCGCCTGGAAGATCCGCATGGCAAGATCCTCGAACGCTTCCCGATGGCCACGCCGAGCCTCGTGTTCCGGCCGGAGACGGCGGCATCCGTCCGGCGCATGCTGGCCACGGTGGTCGAAACCGGAACGGCTGTCGCAGCCAAGATTCCGGGTTACCATGTGGCAGGCAAGACGGGCACGGCCAACAAGGCCAACCCGGGCGGCGGCGGTTACTCGGGTGATGTCATCGCGAGCTTTCTCGGGTTCGTGCCTGCAGAGCGCCCTGAACTGCTGGTTCTCTGCGTGCTCGATAGCCCCCGGAAGGCGCATTATGCATCCATGACGGCCGTCCCGCTCTTCCAGGCCGTGACGCGTGAGGCCGTCCGGACACTCGGTATCCCCCCCGAAGAACTACGGGAGACTCCCGCGCCGTGACGTTCATCGAACTCTTCCAGGACCTTCCAGCATCCGACCTGCCCCCCGGCTCGGCCACGGGCGTGACGGCCGATACCCGTCAGATCATTCAGGGGGGGGTATTCGTCGCCCAGCGAGGGCTCAACACGGACTCGCACGACCTGCTCGACCAGGCCGTCGAGGCGGGGGCTGTCGTCCTGGTCGTCGAGGCGGCCTGGCTCGAGCGGACCCAGCGAACCTTCCCGGTGGCGGTCGTTCCCGTGGCGGACACGCGCGACGCCCTTGCTCTGCTCGCAGCCCGACACCATGGCCATCCCTCGCAGCATCTTTCCCTGATCGGGGTGACAGGGACCAACGGCAAGACCACCACCACCCATCTGATCGAGGCGATCCTGGAAGAAGCCGGCCGAACTTGCGGTCTCATCGGCACCCTGGGCGTACGCCACGCGGGCAACGTGCTGCCTACACGCCACACCACCCCGACCGCCACCGAGTTGCAGGGGATTCTCGCCCGGATGACCACCCAGCACGTCGAAACCGTGGTCATGGAGGTCTCATCCCATGCGCTGGACCAGGCCCGTGTGGCGCACACCCGCTTCCGGGTGGGCGTCTTCACCAATCTCACGCAGGACCACCTGGATTACCACGGAACCCTGGAAGCCTACGAGGCGGCCAAGGCCCTCCTGTTCGAGCGCCTGGGCCCCGGTGCCAGTGCGGTCGTGAACCTGGATGACCCGGCAGGCGAACGCATGGCCTCCCGAACGCGAGCGCGCGTGACGACCACCGCCATCGACCACGCGGGAGCTCACCTGCGGGCGCTCGACCCCGTCCTGCATCCAGGCGGATCCAGCTGGATCCTGGCCGAGGGGCAGAGCCGAGTTCCGGTGACGATGCAACTCCGGGGGCGATTCAACATCCAGAATGCCCTCTGTGCAGTGGGAGCCGTGCGGGCGCTCGGCGTCGATCTGGAAACCTGCGCGTCCGCCCTTGCCCGCTTCCGGGGGGTTCCGGGCCGCCTGGAGGTGGTTTCATCGCCCCAGACGCCCTTCTCGGTATATGTCGACTACGCCCATACACCGGATGGTCTCGAGAACATCCTCAAGACGGTGCGTGCCTTCACCCCCGGCCGCATCCACCTCGTCTTCGGATGCGGGGGGGATCGGGACATGGTGAAACGCCCCCTGATGGGCAGGATCGCGGATGCCCTCTCGGATACGGTGGTTCTCACCAATGACAATCCGCGTCATGAGGCCCCCGAAGAGATCGCCCGACATGTCGCGGCCGGCTTCGCACGCGACCACCGGGTACTCCTGGACCGCACGGACGCCATCCGATACGCTCTCGATCTGGCCCGCCCCCTGGATGCCGTGATCATCGCCGGAAAAGGCCACGAGACGACGCAGACCATCGGGGATCGGATCGTCCGCCATGACGACCGGGAAGTGGTTCGCCAGGTCCTCGACGAGAGGGGCTGGATGGGATGAACTGGACCCTCGAAAACCTGCTCGAGGCCACGGATGGAGCGTGTCTCCAGAGGGGTGAGCAAGCGCCCATCACGGGGATCTCCACGGACAGCCGCACCATCGCACCAGGGGAACTCTACGTCCCGCTCGTCGGAGCCACGTTCGATGGACATGACTTCATCCGGGATGCCGTCGCTCGCGGTGCTGCGGGCGTCCTGACATCCCGGGAGTGGAGGGACTTGCCGTCGAACCTCAGCGTGGTGCGAGTCCGCGACACGCTGGCAGCCTACGGAGACCTGGCCAGAGCCCATCGCGAGCGGTTCGACCTCCCCGTGGTCGCCATCACGGGATCCTCGGGCAAGACCTCGACCAAGGAACTCGTCGCCGACTTGCTGGGGCTTTCCCGTCGGGTCCTGCGCACGCAAGGGAACCTCAACAACGAGATCGGGCTTCCCCGGACGCTACTGGGTCTCGAACCCGGACACCAGGCGGTGGTGCTCGAAATGGGGATGCGCGGGAGTGGCCAGATCGCCTATCTGACGAGTATCGCACGGCCGACGATCGGGATCATCACGCACATCGGAACGGCTCACATCGAACTGCTGGGATCGCGTGAGGCGATCGCCCGGGCCAAGGGGGAGCTTTTCCGGGTGGGGGGACCGGCCATGTCCGCCGTGGTCAATGCGGATGATCCCTACAGCACGGCCCTCGGTGTCGAACATGCCGGTCCCGTCGCGACGTTCAGCCTGCAGGACCCCGGAGCGACGGTCCATGCCACGAGCGCCGGGCGAACGTTCGTCGCCCGCTGGAAGGCCGGTCCGCGGACGGAATCCGGGTCCCTGACCGTCGAATTACCCCATGAAGGTAACCACCACCGGGCCAATGCCCTCGCGGCGATCGCAGCCGCCTGGCATCTGGGCGCCTTACCAGCCGGAACCTGGCGCCCCGTCGAGTCCACTCTGCCCGGACGAGCCCGGGTCCTCCGGGCCGGGGCCTGTGAGATCTGGGACGAGACCTACAATGCCAACCCGGAGTCGATGCGGGCCACGATCCAGGCGATCACGTCCAGTTCCGGCGATCGTCGCTGTCTGGCCGTACTGGGTGACATGGGGGAACTCGGCTCGCATGCCGAGGCGGCGCACGTGGAGGTCGGCAGAATTGCCCGCGAAGCAGGAATCGCCGAACTCGTGACCGTGGGCACCCGCGGTTCACAGTACGAGCAGGGCTTCGGACGGGCAGGGCACCACGGCGCGACGATCGAGGAGGCCCTGCGCCTGCTGCTACCGATCATCCGACCGGGCGACCGCATCCTCGTCAAGGCCTCGCGAGCCCTGCGCCTCGAAAACCTCGTGGAGTCTCTCGAGACCCATCTGACCCCCTCCCGGGAGAACCTGCCGTGAACCTCGTGACCTTGACATGGCCTCTTCTCGCCACGCTGGGCCTCTCCCTCGCGATGGGTGGGCCCTATATCGGATGGCTCCAGCGCGCCCGGATGGGCCAGAGCATTCGCGAGGAAGGCCCGGAGAGCCACAAATCCAAGGCAGGCACTCCGACCATGGGCGGGTGGATCTTCGTCCTTCCCGCTCTGATCGTCCTGCTCTTCGCTGGATGGCCCGATCCTGACACCTGGGCACTCGCCGGTGTGGTCCTGGCACACGCCGCGATCGGGGGTTATGACGACTGGCTCATCATCCGTAAGCAGCGCAATCTGGGCCTGACGGCTCGCCAGAAGCTGGCCTTGCAGATCGTCGCAGCGGCAGCCTATTCGGGCTATCTGATGATGCGCCATCCCGACCCCGCGGTCACCCTGCCGTTCACCCACGCGACGATCCCCCTGGGCTGGCTCTTTCCGCTCTGGGGCACGCTCGTGATGACCGGAACCAGCAACGCGGTGAATCTCACGGACGGACTCGATGGCCTGGCTGCCTCCACGGCCTCCGTGGCGCTGGGAGCCCTTGCCCTGGCCGGGGTCATGACCCTCGGATGGTCTCCGACTTCCCCCGGGGTGATCGCCGCCCTTGCCCTGGCGGGTGGATGCCTGGGATTCTTGTGGTTCAACGGGCATCCTGCCCGCGTGTTCATGGGCGATACCGGTTCGCTCGCCCTCGGGTCGGCGCTTGCGGGCATCGCCCTGGCTGGCCACGCGGAACTCTGGTTGCTTGCCATCGGAGGGGTCTTCGTCGCGGAGACGCTATCCGTGATCTTGCAGGTGACCTCCTTCAAGACCACGGGGAAGCGCATCTTCAAGATGAGCCCCCTGCACCATCACTTCGAGCTGTCGGGCTGGGCCGAAACCCAGGTCGTGCAGCGCTTCGGCCTCGTGGCGATCGCTCTGGCCATCGCCACGATCGCCTGCTTCTAGACGATCGGGAAGGTTCGCGATGGATTTCAAGGACAGGCTCGTCACCATCCTGGGACTGGCACGCACCGGCGAGGCCGTCGCCCGCGTCCTGCATGCCCGAGGGGCCCAGGTACTGGTCAGCGATTCACGCCCGGCCTCGGAACTCCAGGCTGCGATCAGCGCGCTCCCTGCCGGTGTGCAGGTCGAGACAGGTGGCCACAGCAGCCGCTGTCTGGACGCAGACCTCATCATCCTGAGCCCTGGAGTCCCCCGCGACCTGGCCATCCTGCAGGCCGCCATCGCCGATGGAGTCGAGATACTCGGAGAGATCGAACTCGCCTACCGGCTGGCGCGCGTACCGATCGTCGCGCTCACGGGGACCAACGGCAAGACCACCACGACCACGCTCGTGGCCCGCATCCTCGAAACGGCAGGTAAGCGGATCGGCCTTGGCGGGAACATCGGCAAGCCCCTCGTCGATTTCGTGGACGACCCGGATCTCGACCTGCTGGTGGCGGAGATCTCGAGCTTCCAGCTCGAATCCTCGGTCGATTTCCGTCCACACATCGGGGCCTGGCTGAACTTCTCGGACGATCATCTCAATCGCCACGGAAGCCGGGAAGCATACTGGGAAGCCAAGAAGCGCCTGTTCGTGAACCAGGGGCCGGACGACTGGGCCATCCTGAATGCGGATGACGTCGCGGTGCAGCCCCTTGCAGGGGCCCTGCCTGCCCGCCATCTGGCCTTTGCCATCCGGGCCGAACTCAGGGATGGAGTCCTGGCCCGAGACGGTCAGATCGTGCACCGGACCCAGGGCGTGGACCATCCGATCATGCCCGTATCGGAAATCCGACTCAGGGGCTCGCACAATCTCGAGAACTGTCTCGCAGCAACCGCGATCGCCGTGGCCATCGGCATCGAGCCTGCTGCGATCCGTCAGGCGATCGCCCACTTCGAGGGTGTCGAGCATCGTATCGAACCCGTCCGGACCCTCGATGGCGTGCAGTGGTTCAACGACTCCAAGGGCACGAACTACGATTCCACCATCAAAGCGATCCGCTCCTTCGACGAACCGCTCGTCCTCATCGCGGGCGGGCGCGACAAGGGCGGAGCGATCGCGCCTCTGGTGAGCACGATCTGCGAACGGGTCGACCACGTCGTGCTGGTCGGAGAATCGGCGCCCACCTTCGAACGCTTCCTGCGAGCAGGAGGCTACGAGGCCATCTCACTCGCGGTGGATCTGCCCGAGGCGATCGCGCATGCGCGTCGGGAAGCCAGGGAAGGC